>JBDTZK010000310.1:0-3648 GCA_040005195.1 Pseudoxanthomonas sp. | reverse complement strand
AACGCGGCACCCACCGGGCCGATGCCCATCAACGCCAGCACGGCCCACTGCATCAGGGTGGGCGCGACGGTCTGCTCGAATGCCGCATGCGCAAGCACGCCGAGCACGGCGACCCCAGCGCAGGCCACGATGATCGCGCTGCTCGGTACCTGCGCATGCCGGCGATTGAGCACCGAGTAGGCGGCCCAGATCACGGCAGCACCCAATGCGGCCAGATAGCCGGGCAGGTAGCGCGGCTGTATGTCGAAACCGCCGCCGCGCGTCACCAGGGTCACTGCCGCCGCCAGTCCCAGCAAGGCGCCTGCGACCTGCATTCCCCCCACGCGAACACCGGGCAGGAGGCCCGCGAACAGCACGATCAGCAGCGGCCACAGATAGTTGAGCAGGTTCGCTTCCACCGCAGGCGCCCGCTTGAGCGCGATGAAATACAGCGCGTGGTAGCCAAACAGCGCGGTCGTGGTAAGTGCCAGCGCGGACATCGGCTGCCGCAGTTCCCGCCAGTTTCCTCGCAGCAAGGTGTGCAGAAGACCGGACAATGCGGCAAAGCCGAAGCCCAGTGCCAGCACTTCGAACGGTGGCAAACCCGCAGTGGCGGTCGTCAGCAGGGCCAGCGACGACCACAACAGGATTGCGAGCAATCCGCTCAGCGTCGCAGCGCGAACACGGGACATGTGGCTGGGTCAGTCGGCTGGGTCAGTCGGCCAGGCGAATGTCGGCGAAGCTGGTCACGCGATGGTGGCCTCGTGCCGCCGCATCTTCCCGCGGCTGCGGATAATCCTCGCGTCGGTCTACCAGCACCGTCTGCATGCCTGCGAGGCGTGCGGCATCGAGCTCTTCCACCACGTCCGACAGGAACACGATCTCCGACGCGTCGATGTCGATGCGTGAGGCGATGGCTTCGTAGCTGGCGGCGTCGCGCTTGCCGCCCACTTCAGTATCGAACCAGCCTGAAAACATCGGTGTCAGGTCGCCCGCGTCGCTGTGTCCGAAGAACAGCTTCTGTGCCGGCACCGAGCCGGAGGAGTACACGTACAGCGGCAAGCCAGCGGCGTGCCATTGACGCAACACAGGAACGACATCGGCATAGATGGGCGCAGCGAATTCGGCGTCACGGTAGCCCGCTTCCCAGATCATGCCCTGCAGTGCTTTCAACGCCGTGTGCTTGCGGTCCTGGTCGATCCAGCCCTGCAGCGTTTCCACGATGACTTCGTCGTTGCAGATGCTGCCGTGTTCGATCGCCACGGCATCCAGCCACTTGCGTACTTCAGGATTGTCGCGGTTGGCGGCCACGAAGCCGGGCAGGGCACCGCGGGCATATGGAAACAACACATCCTTGATGAAGGAAATGCTGCTGGTGGTGCCTTCGATATCGGTAAGGATGGCGCGTGGTGCGCCGTTATGCGACATATTCAAGACGGCTTGCCCGGTTCGTAACGTGGGAACTTCTGTGCGATTTGCTCGCCGGTGAAATGACCAACCCAGCCATCCGGCTCGGTGAAGAAGCGGATCGCGATGAAGCTGGGTTCGTCGCCCATGTCGAACCAGTGCAGGGTACTGTCGGGCACGGCGATCAGGTCGTCCTGCACGCATTCGATCTCATAGACCTTGTCTGCCACGTGCAGCGTGAACAGTCCGGACCCGGCGACGAAGAAACGCACCTCGTCTTCCTTGTGGTAGTGCTCGTCCAGGAACTTGGCGCGCATCACATCGCGTTGCGGATGGTCCGGTGCAATGCTGACCACATCGACGCTCTTGAAGCCGCGCTCGGCGACCAGCCGGTCGATGTCGGTTTTGTAAGCCGCCATCACTTCTTCCGGGCTGGCACCGGGCGACAAGGGATGCGAGGCCTTCCAGCGTTCGAAGGTCACGCCGATCTTGTGCAGTTCGGTGGCGATGAAATCGGGATCGAAGCTGGCGAACTCCGGAACGTCCGGGTTCTTTTCGTCGAAAATGCGCAGACGGCTCATGGCGGGGGCTCGAGTGTCGTGGGAGGAATTGTGGAACGAAGGTTAGCAAACAGCCTGGAGGCTTGAACCCTTCTCCCTTCGGGAGGAGGTGCCCGTAGGGTGGATGAGGGTTCGGAGTATCCCGGATGTTGACGGGGAGCCGTAGCTTCACCCCAACCCCTCAGCCGCAGGAGAGGGGCTTTAATCTCAAGTGCGACAGCCCAGCTTGCGAAGCTCCAGTTCGCAATGAAACAGGAACTCGAAGGCTTCCAGGTGTCGGCGCGCTTCGGCCATGGTCCGGCCCCAGGCGTACAGCCCATGGCCGTCGATCAGGTAGCCCCAGAGCGGCTGCCGGTCCAGCAAGGCATCCACCTGCGCCGCCAGCGTCGGCATGTCCTGGGTGTTGGCGAACACCGGCACGTCCATGCTGTCGTCATGCGTATTGTTGCCGTGGAAGGCTTTCTGCAGTTCGTAGCCTTGCAGTCGTATATGGCCAGCACCGGCGTACAGACGCGAGGCGATGGTCTGCACGGGCGAGTGCGTGTGCAGAACGCAGCCGATATCCGGATAGCGACGATAAAGCTGTGTATGCAACAGGGTTTCGGCGGAGGGGCGATGCGTGGTCGCCACGCCTTGTCCGTCGAAGTCCACGACCATGATGTCGTCGACCGTCAGCCTGCCCTTGTCGCGGCCGGAGACGGTGATGGCTGCGTGGCGGTCATCCAGGCGCTCGGAGAAATTGCTGCTGGTCGCAGGCGTCCATCCGGCCAAGGCAAGTTCACGTACGTTGACGATGATGTCCTGCGCGAGTTCCTGCAGGCGGGCGGGGTTGTAGGGGAGTGCGCTCATGCGTCGAGTTTACAAAATTAGTGGTGACAAACGAAAACGGCGCGGAGATCCGCGCCGTTTAAACAGGATTCTGAATGAATCAGCGATCCGGCGCGTCTTCCTTGAACTCGGGAAGCTCAGGCCCATCAAGCTGGTCCAGACCCTTGTGCAAGCGCGAGTTGTGCATGCCGTAGACGAAGTACAGCACCACAGCAGCCAGGGTGTACCAGGCGAAGAAGATCAGCACGCGGTTTTCCACAGTGAAAATAAGTGCGAAACAGGCGACGATGCCTGCCGCAGGAAGTACCGGGTAAAGCGGGACGCGGAAACCACGAGGAATATCCGGGCGTGCAATACGCAGCCAAATGACTGAAAGGCAAACGATGCCAAATGCGGCCAAAGTGCCGACAGAGGTCATGTCGCCTAAAGTATTGATATCGAAGAATGCTGCGGCAATCGCTGTCAGCAGACCAACCACAATGGTGTTGACCCAAGGTGTCTTGAACTTGCTGTGGATATTCGCGAACACAGTTGGCAGCAGTCCATCCCGTGCCATTGTGTAGAAGATACGAGTCTGGCCATACATCAGCACCAAGATCACGGAAGTAAGGCCGATGATCGCGCCAGCCTTCACCAGCTTGGCGAACCATGTCCACTGCGGTCCTAATGCATCGACCGCTACAGCTACCGGGTCGGGCACATTCAGCATCTTGTAGTTGACGACCAAGGTCATCACGATTGATACCAATATGTACAGGACGGTACACACCAGCAATGAGCCGATGATGCCAATAGGCATGTCTTTCTTGGGGTTTTTGGCCTCTTGGCCAGCCGTTGAAACCGCTTCGAAACCGATGTATGCAAAGAAAACGAT
>JBDTZK010000309.1:0-3651 GCA_040005195.1 Pseudoxanthomonas sp. | reverse complement strand
AAGCAGCAGCGACAACACGCACCAGGTCGCCATCACCCAGGAAGCCGGCGCCCTGCTCTACGATCGATGCGCCAGGCTTCAGGCCTTCGATGATCTCGACGCGGCCATCCGCCGTGGCGCCGGTACGCACGCGTACGCGTCGCGCGATATTGTTTTTATCAACGATGAACACATAGGCGATGCCGTCACGCTGCACCACCGCAGCCACCGGCACCATCAACGCATCGCCGGCGCCGGTGACGATGCGGCCTTCGACATAGGTGCCGGTGCGCAGCGAACCGGGCTGTGGCAAGTCGGCGTAGATCGTGCCGGTGCGGGTTTCACTGTCCACGCCCGGGCTGACCGCCCGGATCACACCTTCGACGGTGCTGCCATCGGCGGCCGGCAGCGACACCACGGCGCCGGGTGCGATGCGCGCCAGATCGCCTTCGGGCAGCTCCGCGCGCCACTCCAGCCGACCGTCACTTATCAGGCGCAGCAGTTCGGTGCCTGCCGCGACCACCTGTCCGGGTTGTACCAGCCGCTTGGAAATGATGCCGTCCTCCGGTGCCCGCAGTTCGGCGAAATCGCGTCGCAACTGTGTGGCATCGCGTTGTGCACGCGCGGTGCTGCGACGCGCTTCCGACTGCGTCTTGTTGGCGCGCAGCTCGTCCAGCTGGCTGGCACTGATCAACTGTTCCCTGGCCAACGGACTGCCGCGGTTGTAGCTGGCAGTGGCCAGTGCCACCGACGCTTCGGCTTCGCGCAACGCGGCCTGCGACTGGGCCAGTTCGCTGTCGAGCGTGCGGTGATCGAGCTCCAACAGCACCTGGCCTTTGCGTACCGCCTGGCCGACATCGACATTGAGTGCGGTAACGCGTGCGCCGCTGATTTCCACACCCAGCTGCATTTCCTCGAACGCCGAGACGGGCCCCGACGCGATCACGCTGCGCTGGATTGGCTGTATGGACGCCGGCACCAAGGTCACGGCCAGGGACGAAGCCGCGGCACCTGCCTCTTCCGGTGCGTCATTCTTGCCGCAGGCAGCAAGCGACAGAGTCAGGCCGATGAGCATGGCGAGTGGCAGGCGCAACAAGGTCATGTGGGAGTCCGGGGAAGGGCAAGGCGCGAGGGGACCGAGAATTGTACTGACAAGTTCATTAAATAAGTCGGTCGGGGACGCAGGTCAAGACGGAAGCGGCAACCCGAAGAACGCACGTGCGGTGGCGGTCGTATTCGCGGCCGCCACCCCGGTTGCCTCACCCCGGTCACGCGCAAGTTCCTCGACGATGTGGGCCAAGTACATGGGTTCGTTGCGGCGATGCGAGGGCTGTGGCTTGACGGTGCGCGGCAGCAGGTAGGGGGCGTCGGTCTCGATCATCAAACGGTCGGCGGGAATGTGCGGCACCAGTTCCCGCAGGTGCTGGCCGCGGCGTTCGTCGCAGAGCCAGCCGGTGATGCCGATGTGCCAATCGCGGTCCAGGCAGTCGAACAACTCCTTGCGCGTGCCAGTGAAACAGTGGACCACCGCCGGTCCGATGCGGCCTTCAAACTCTTTCATCATGCCGATGAAGTCGTCATGGGCGTCGCGCTGGTGCAGGAACAGCGGCTTGGCCATGCCGTTGCCGGCAAGGTCGACGGCGATCTGCAGTTGACGCTCGAATGCACGACGCTGCACCGGACGCGGCGAAATATCGCGGAAATAATCCAGCCCGCATTCGCCGATCGCCAGCACCTCGGGCTGCGCGAGCAGGGCGCGCATCTCGGCATCGCATTCGTCGGTGTATTCCAGCGCATGATGCGGATGCACACCCGCGGTGGCATACAGGAAGCCTGGATGTGCCTGGGCCAATGCGAGCGCCCTGGGGGAATGTTCACGGCTGGCGCCGGTGATCATCATCTGCACCACGCCCGCATCGCGTGCGCGCTGCAGCACCGCATCGCGGTCGTGGTCGAAGCTGTCGTGGGTAAGGTTGGCGCCAATATCGATCAAGTCCATGCGCCCAGTTTAAGCGTTGCCCGCTCCTACAATAGGCACATGCCGCCCGAATTCCCCATCACCTCGCTGCTGCCGGAAATCCGCCGCAGCCTGTCCACGCATCCGCGCCTGGTGCTGGAAGCGCCGCCCGGCGCGGGCAAGACCACGCAGGTGCCACTGGCGCTGCTGGACGAACCATGGCTGGCCGGCCGGAAGATCGTGATGCTGGAACCGCGCCGTGTCGCTGCGCGCGCGGCCGCCGGTTTCATGGCCAGGCAACACGGTGACGCGGTGGGCGAAACCGTCGGCTACCGGATACGTTTCGAGAACAAGGTCTCCGCGCGCACCCGCATCGAGGTCGTCACCGAAGGCATCCTCACGCGCATGCTGCAGGAGGATCCGATGCTGGAAGGCATCGGCGCATTGCTGTTCGACGAATTCCACGAACGACATCTCGCCGGCGACCTTGGCCTGGCACTGGCACTGGACGTGCAGCCGCTGCGCGAAGATCTGCGCATCGTGGTGATGTCGGCCACGCTGGAGGGAGAAAAACTGGCGCGCTTCCTGGATGCGCCGCGATTGTCCAGCGAGGGCCGCAGTTATCCAGTCACGACCTCGCATTCCCCCGGGCGTCGTGACGAATCGCTCGAATCACATGCACGCCGTGCCATTGAAGCGGCGTTGCAGCAACATCCCGGTGACGTGCTGGTGTTTCTACCCGGGCAGCGCGAGATCATCCGTGTCGAACGCGCGCTGGCCGAGGTGGATTCGCTCAGGCAGGCACAGGTGCTTGTGCTTCCCCTGCACGGTGAACTTTCAGTCGAACAGCAATCGCTCGCCTTGCAGCCCGATCCGCAAGGGCGTCGTCGCGTTGTGCTGGCCACCAACGTGGCCGAATCCAGCGTGACCCTGCCCGGCGTGCGCGTGGTGATCGACAGTGGCCAGGCGCGTGAACCGCGCTATGACCCCAACAGCGGATTCTCGCGGCTGGAGATCATCAACATTTCACAGGCGTCGGCGGACCAGCGCGCGGGCCGTGCCGGGCGTGTCGCCGAAGGCTGGGCGGTTCGCCTGCTGCCGCAATCACAACGCCTGGAGCCGCAGCGGCGGCCCGAGATCGCGCAGGTGGAACTGGCATCGCTGGCGCTTGAGCTGGCCGCGTGGGGCAGCGATGACCTGCGCTTCGTCGATCCGCCACCATCCGGCGCATTGTCCGCCGCACGCGACCTGCTGCAGCGCCTGGGCGCGCTGAGTACGACTTCGCTTGCGATCACCTCGCTGGGCACGCGCATGCTGGGGCTCGGCACGCATCCACGACTGTCGGCGATGCTGTTGTCAGCCGAAGACGACGAGAATCGCGCACTCGCCTGTGACCTCGCTGCGCTGGTGGAAGCACGCGACCCTTTGCATAGTGGCGTTCGCGATGATTCGGTGGCGGCGCGGTGGCGTGCACTCGCGACCTTTCGCCAGGGCCGCGCAGGCGGTGATGCGCACCGTGCCGGGCTCGCCGCCATCGATGCGGCTGCCAAGCAATGGCGTCGTCGCCTGCGCGTGGATGCGCAACCGCCGCGGGATATCGAAGCGCATCGGCTCGGTGATTTGCTGGCGCACGCGTTCCCGGACCGTATTGCGCACCAGCATCCAACCGATCCGCGCCGCTACCAGCTGGCCAACGGACGCATGGCCCGCGTGTT
>JBDTZK010000308.1:0-3651 GCA_040005195.1 Pseudoxanthomonas sp. | reverse complement strand
GCTGGATTTTCCAACGCGAATACCTGCTGGATGACGGGCTCGCTCTGAACGAAGCAATCGAACGCATCGGCGCACCTGCATTGCGCGCGCTGGTCGAGGTCGATCAGCAAGGCATCCAGCTGCACATCCACAACAGCCCGCTCTGCACTCAAGAGCGGGATTCCGGCTGCAGCTTCTTCAGCGGTTTCCTCGAGGGTTTGCTGGGACCTGCCATCGCGCCGGGCCCCCTGTCGATCTTCCCCGTCTGTTGCCGCAGCTACGGCGCCGACGCGTGTGTGTTGGCGCTGTCGGACTGAAGGATTTGCGACGGAAGATCGCTCTCGCAAGGGTCGATGAAGTTGTGCGTAAAGCAGAGCTTTCGTCCGCCTTCTGTGCCCGAAAACTGTTGCTTCAACGGTGCTCGCAAACGAGCTACAACGATATCCAAAAAATCTGCATTGGGTCGACAATAGTCATCTGTCGGCCAACGTCTCCGACCGGCCAATAGCTGGCGGCCGGGCAACTCCTTCATATAGCCCAGTCAAATCGGGCAAGCCATCATTCGAGGTAAAAAATTGACTTAAAGCGCCAGCCAGATATAGGCATACAGCGTGTTGTTGTCTGCGGCAGTCCGACCCGTACCGTCTACGTTGTCTACCAGTCCGCTGAAACGCGTATACCACGTGTACTGCAGCCCGAGTCGGACGTTGGCATAAGGCTGCGCCCAGGATTTCGCTTGGCCAAACGGATTCCAGTTCAACTCCATGACGTGGCCGTTGGTATTTGGACTGCCATTGTTGCCATAAAGGAGCAAATCCTTGCTGCCATCGTTTTGAAACGCACCCAGCGTCAGTCCCCAGGTATTTTTGTACCAGTAGCTGGCATTGAGGTTTGCCGCATGCAGGTTGTTATGCAGATTCGATGAACCGCCGGATGAGTAGGTGCCTTCCAGCCGCTGCTGTTCGGTCAGATAAAGCGCATTGACCGTGATGATGTGATCGCCGCCGTTCAGGAATTGATAGCTGGAGTCGAGGCCATAATCGTTGAACTTGTCGGCCGGCCCGGCAATCGCGACGGCATACCCACGCGCATTGCTCCCAACAAGGCCACGCGAGGCCTGCAGCACAAAGCCGCCCACTTCGATATTGCCGCTCGGCACGTTCCACGTATACGTGGCGCGTCCGTAAGGCGTGATGCCGGACAACCGACCATTGAAATCACCATTGACGGCGCGCAGAAACGACGGCGACAGAGATCGGTACGCGCCGGCTTCAAGATAGAGCGCTCCGTTGATCTGCGTGTAGGCGTCTAGTCCGACCACCTGACCGCCCAGTCCACCCATCAGAATGGGAGCGGCTGGTGCTCCTGGTGCAAGATCCGGTGCCAAGTACGGAAACTGCCAAGCCGGGGCCGTATTGAAAACGTCGGTCACAGTGGGGTTGTTGTTAAGCGATACGCCCCAGATGGAGGGATGGCCGAAGAGCTTCGCTGCGTGCGCATAGCGCAGGTCCATATTGTCCCAGCCGAGCAGCCCCCCGTTCTGCGAATACGTGACCTGTGCCAACACACCCAAGTTAGGTGCAATGCGGCCAGCGACAAAGAGCGATGCCTGTTGCTGTTCGATAATGTTGTTGGTGCCGAAACCGTTCGCCGGGGGCGAAGTTTGCGCCCTAGATGTATGCGTGAACGATTCAACGTCCATCACGGACAGAGGTATTTTGGTATCGCTGCCGACGGTAAGTGTGTAGCCCAACAGTTTGAACTGCCGCCCAAACGGCGTGAGCTGCGGTCCAAAGCCGCCGATATGGCAGGCAGTACAGGGTTGATGTGTTTGCCGGGCGAAAGCCGGAATGGCGTGGCTCTTGCTCGGAAAGGTCAGCGTTACTGCCAGCAGCAGCCAGCCGATAGCAACGAACGTACGGCGCGCGCCTCGGTCGGGATGATAGGTGGGGCGTACGTCTGTGGAAGGCATCGTCGTCTCCAATGGGTAGGCCTTTACTGATGCCGCGGCGATCTGGTCTGGTTCCAACATAGACGTGGTTAATTGGCTTCTCTTCTCTCCGATCGGAGTCGCAGATAATTCGTACCTTGAACCCGCAGCATGCTGTTTCATGAGCAAGACGTCCGAGGAGCGATGCATCAGCATCCACTCAGGCCGGCCCCAACGTAAGCCTCGGAAACTACTCAGTCGGTGCGCTGATCGCCTTGCCGATTGGCCGAGATCAATCGGCGGCCGATGAATGCTGATAGCCCGTTGATTGCACGTTGCTTCTCGGTCCCGTCACTTGATGCCGAGGAATGTCTTACCTGCCGCGTTGGCCCAGCGTAAGGATCGATCACGCGCCGGGCCACGAGCAATCACCCTAAAAATCAGGAGCATCGCCATGTCAATGAAGAAAACGACTCTAGATTCGCGTCGCCGATTCATAAAGATCACCGTCGTAGGCGCATCGATGGCATTGATCGCCGGAGTGGCCGGAGTCGCACAGGCAGGCGACCTCCCGCATGTGGGTAGCTCTGACACCACGGCTCAGGCATTGGGCTATGTCGAGGACGCGACCGCGAGCAAGAATCCCTTGTATAAAGCTGGCAGCAACTGCGCAAATTGTCAGCTCTATTCCGGCCCCCCATCAGGGTACGGTCCCTGCCAGCTTTTTCCGGGCAAGGCGGTCAACAGCAAAGGCTGGTGCAGCGGCTACACGCCCAAATAAGGTTGCAGGCGCATCAACGGCCGGCCGTCATCAGTTGGAGGCGTAGGCCTCGATGGTTACCGGTGTGTACGATGACATCGTCACGATCAGCTTCGTGTGTTCACTGCAAGCTGCATCAGCTTGAGCCGCCTGATTTTCAGATCGCGCCTTCTTCCGAGCCGTGTAGACATACTTCCCAAGCTCACCGGCGTGTATTGCGCGTAGAGAGAAAGGTTAACGTGCCCTGCGCGGCACTCGGGCGTGCAATTTGTTTCGACTTCCTTCGAAATGGCGGTAGTTCGCGACCGGCCGCTAAGGGTCGGTCACCGCCCGTTGAGTCTAGGCGCAAGCTGACAGGCTCCTTCACTACGGGAGCAAGTCATGAAAACGTCCATCCAGTCGCCGCCAAGGGGTCAGCGGCCTTGGAATAAAGGCAGACTTGTCGGCCAGAAAGCACCACTTCGGCTGCGTGACATCTGGGCGATCCGTGTTCGCCTTCAGCTTCGCCATGCGGCTCGCGACCTTGCGTTGTTCGATCTTGCCATCGACAGCAAATTGCGAGCGTGCGACTTAGTCAAGCTAAGGGTTCTCGACGTTGCCCATGGTGATCGGGTTTCTCAACGAGCGACTGTTCTTCAGCAGAAGACTCAACGCCCTGTGCAATTCGAAATCACAGAGCAGACGTGCACCGCGATCAGTGCATGGATGGCCCAGGCATGCTTACACCAAGATGCATTCTTGTTCCCGAGCAGGCTTCATGGATCGCTTCACCTTTCGACACGGTAGTACGCACGCATCGTCGACAAATGGATCGTGGATATCGGTTTGGACGTTGCCGCTTACGGAACCCACACGATGAGGCGAACCAAGGCAACGCTGATCTACTGGCGGACAAAGAACCTTCGCGCTGCGCAGTTGCTGCTCGGTCGACGTCCCCCCGCTTTCAGTAGCGGGACGGTTTAGAGTCCGAGGTTACTGTAGC
>JBDTZK010000307.1:0-3662 GCA_040005195.1 Pseudoxanthomonas sp. | reverse complement strand
CAGCTCGGCGACGCCTGGCGCGGTCAGGAACGGGTTCGCCGGCAGCCCGAAAAGCAGGCGCCCGCCAGACTCCGGCTTTTGCGGCTAGTGGCTCTCCGCTATCGGATCCCGATTGAGCAGGCGCTGTGGGGCCAGCACCCTGCCCTCGTCCAGCTGGGCCAAGCCCAGGACCCGGCCGGCCGCGTCATAGACCGCGCAGGCACCCGCGGAGCCCGGAATGCCCGGCAGACGCTGGCCCTGGCTGAAGCGACGGGCAGCCTCGTCCGTCAGGTCAATGCGGCGGAAGCCGATCAGGCCTGCATCCAGCGGCAGCAGGCAGGCGTCCAGTCTGCGCTCGTCGCGCTGGGCCAAGGCCTGCAGCGCTTCCAGCGTCCACATGCGCGGTTCGCGGAACGGTTCCACCCACAGGCGCCGCAACTCCACCACATGCGCGCCACAGCCCAGCAGTTCGCCCAGGTCGCGGACCAGGCTGCGCACATAGGTGCCTGAGCCGCACTCCACGTGCAGTCGCAACAGCGGCACGCCGCCATCCAGCAGGTCGGCCGCCGATTGCAGTTCGAAACGCTGCACTTCGATCTCGCGGGGTTCGACTTCCACGATCTCACCGCGACGGGCCTTGGCGTACAACGGCTCGCCCCCGCGTTTGAGCGCCGAATAGATGGGGGGGCGTTGCTGGATGCGGCCGGTCAGCTGGCGCAATGCAGCATCGATTTGCGGCAAGCTGTAGGCCTGCACCGGGCGTTCGCGCAGCGGCTGGCCTTCGGCATCATCAGTGTCAGTAGTGATGCCCAGGCGGGCAACCGTGTCGTAGGCCTTGCGTGCCCCCAGCAGGTTGCCGGCAATCTTGGTGGCCTCGCCGAAGCAAAGCGGCAACAACCCGGTGGCCAACGGATCCAGGCTGCCGGTATGGCCGCCCTTCTGCGCGCGGAACAGGAAACGCGCACGCTGCAAGGCCTGGTTGGAGCTGAGGCCCTGTGGCTTGTCCAGCAGCAGGATGCCGTCTAGGCGTCGGAATTTGACCTTGGGCAGCGACATCGGAGGTGCACGCGATCCTTGTAGGAGCGGGCCCTGCCCGCGATGCTCTTGATTGCGCGTGGAAAAAGCATCGCGGGCAAGGCCCGCTCCTGCAATTCCCGCACCGTCACTCAGCTTCGGTGTCGTCGTCAACCGGCGGTGGCGGCAGGTCGCGCAACAGGTTGTCGATGCGCTCGCCGCGGTCCACCGAATCGTCGTAGTGGAAATGCAGTTCAGGCACGTGACGCAGCTTCATTGCTTTGCCCAGCTGATAACGGATCTGCGGAGACAACTCCTTCAGATCCTTGACGGCCTCAGCTGACTTTTCCTGCATCAAGGCAGTCACGAACACCTTGGCGTGGGCCAGGTCGCGAGTGACTTCCACGTCGGACACACTGACCGATGGCAAGCCATGCTCGCGCACGAACTCATGCACGAGCTTGCCCAGCTCGCGACGGAGCTGGGCGGAAACACGGTCGCTGCGGTGGAAAGTTTTGGTGGACATAGAAAACAGTAGCCGGTAATGGGGAGCGGTGAGCCGGTTGGCGGCATGGCGGCGATGGCTGCTCGCCGACTACCTGCTTGCCGCTACCGGCTCCCTTTGTGTCAAAGCGTGCGCTGTACTTCGATGCGCTCGAAGCACTCGATCTGGTCACCCGGCTTGACGTCGTTGTATGCCTTGACGCCGATACCGCACTCGGTGCCATTGCGCACTTCGTCCACGTTTTCCTTGAAGCGACGCAGCGATTCCAGCTCGCCTTCGAACACCACCACGCTGTCGCGCAGCACGCGGATCGGCTTGCTGCGCTTGACCGTACCTTCCACGATCATGCAGCCGGCGACCGCGCCGAACTTGGAACTGCGGAACACGTCGCGCACCTCGGCGATACCGATGATTTCCTCGCGGATCTCCACACCCAGCAGACCCGACGCCACCTGCTTCACCTGGTCGATCACGTCATAGATGATCGAGAAGTAACGCATATCGACGCCGTTGGTTTCGACGATGCGGCGTGCGGCAGCATCGGCACGCACGTTGAAACCGATCATGGTGGCTTTGGAGGTCAATGCGGAATTCGCATCGGACTCGGTGATGCCGCCCACACCGGAGTGGATGATGTTGATACGGATCATGTCGTTGGACAACGCGACCAGTGACTGCTTCAGCGCTTCCACCGAACCCTGTACATCGGCCTTGATCACCAGGTTCAGCACCAGCTGGGCATCGCCCTTGCCGAGCTGCGACATGATGTCTTCCATGCGGCTGCCCGCGGACTGGCCCATGCGCGATTCACGGCGCTTGATGTCGCGCTGCTGGGCCACGTCCTTGGCCAGGCGTTCGTCGGCAACGACAACGAAATCGTCGCCCGCATCCGGCACGCCGGACAGGCCGAGCACCTGCACCGGGATCGACGGACCGGCTTCGGCCGGTTGGCCGCCGGTTTCGTCGAACAAGGCGCGCACGCGACCGTACTGCGTGCCGCACACCAGGTAATCGCCCTTCTTCAGCAGACCCTGCTGCACCAGTACCGTCGCAACCGGGCCGCGGCCCTTGTCCAGCGAGGATTCGATGACCACGCCGCTGGCGCGACCCGTATTCGGGGCCTTCAGCTCAAGCACTTCGGCCTGCAGCAGGATGGAGTCCAGCAGATTGTCGACACCGTCGCCGGTCTTGGCCGAAACCTCGACGAACTGGGTATCGCCACCGAACTCTTCCGCCACCACGTCGTGGGTCAGGAATTCATTCTTCACGCGGCCCGGATCGGCGTCGGCCTTGTCCATCTTGTTGATCGCGATGATCAACGGCACCTTGGCCGCCTTGGCCAGCTTCACCGCCTCGATGGTCTGCGGCATGACGCCGTCGTCGGCTGCAACCACCAGCACCACGATGTCGGTGAGCTTGGCGCCGCGTGCGCGCATCTGGGTGAAGGCAGCATGGCCGGGGGTATCAAGGAAGCTGATGACGCCCTTGTCGGTTTCGACGTGATACGCGCCGATATGCTGGGTGATGCCACCGGCTTCGCCATTGGCGACCTTGGTGCGGCGGATGTAATCCAGCAACGAGGTCTTGCCGTGATCGACGTGACCCATGATGGTGACCACCGGCGGACGCTGGGACTGTTCACCCTGGTCGGTTTCGCTGTGCGCGATCAGGTGGTCTTCCACGTCATCGCTATCGGCACGAACCACGTTGTGGCCGAGTTCTTCGGTCACCAGGGCAGCCGTGTCATGGTCGATGCTCTGGGTGATGGTGGCCATCACGCCCATCTTGAACAAGGCCTTGACCACGTCGCCGCCCTTCAGCGCGAGTTTCTGCGCCAGGTCGGCCACGGTGATCGTTTCGCCAATGGCCACATCCCGTACCACCGGTGCGGTAGGACGTTCGAAGCCATGGGTGCCGGTGCCGCCGCGTGACTGTTCCTGGCGGCGCGGCTTGGGCTTGCCGCGCGTAGTCGTGCGACGTGCACGATCTGCAGCAGACAGGTGCAACTGGCCGGCAAAACGCTGGGTGCTGTCGTCGTCTTCCACGCCAGCGACCATGGCGTGCGAACCACGGGTCTTGTGCTTGCTGGCCGTGGTGGCGTTGCGGTCGTCGGCGCGCGGTGGATCCTTGCGCACCGGCTGCTTGGGTACATGGTGGCCGCTGG
>JBDTZK010000306.1:0-3663 GCA_040005195.1 Pseudoxanthomonas sp. | reverse complement strand
CCGCCATACACTTCGGGGACCCAAATCTGCAACAGCCCCAGATCCCCAAAAATGGGCACGAGTTCGCTCGGGAAACGTCCGGTCTCATCAATTTCAGCCGCGATCGGCGCTACGTGCCGTTCGACCATTTTGCGCACGGCGCTACGAAACTCATTTTCTTCATCGGAGAATTGCATGATCCGTATCTGACTTCGCTCTTGACTATGAATGACTGACGATGGATCTGGACGTCAAAGCAGCGAGGTCACCTTCGGAAAGGCCATCCAGCTGTGCCTTGTCATCGACCACCACCGCGCCTGCCGCAGCTGCGGCGACCAGTTTCTGGTGAAAGGCGGTCGCCAGCGTGGTTTCCTCGATGTTTATCTTGCGCAAAGCCGGCTTGCCCTCCGCCCGCTCCGACAGTTGCGCGCCGGCACGGACGAACTCGTCCTTGTAGCGCTCGACCAAGCGCATCTGCTGCGGGTCGCCAAGCGTGTCGCGCGCCTCGTAGACGGTTTCGATGCGCGCAAACAGTTTGGGGTCGAGGCTGATTTCATCCTGGTGCGCAGCGAGTTTGGGCGCGATGGTTTCCTGGATCTTCTGGCGCTCGTCATTGCTGTCGGCTTGCACCAATCCGAAGAAAATTCGGCTGACGCGATTGAGTGTCACGCCGCTGCGCTCCATTGCTTCGATGGTGTTTTCGAAGGTGGCCGGCTCGGGGTTGTCGGCGATCGTGCGTATCTCGGCCAGGTGCTGGGTCATGCCAGCCTCGAAGGCGGGCAGGTAATCGCTGTCCTTGATCTTGTCGAACGCCGGCGCGCCGAACGGCAATGTGCTGGCGGTGAGCAGCGGATTCTCGGCAGGTGCGGGCGTAGCGGCGGGGGTATTTGTGGTCACGGTTTCCGGGGTGTTCGCGGTGCAGGCCGCAAGGGCCAGGCTGATGGCAGCGGCAAGGATGACGGTGCGCGACATGGATCAATCCAACGGTCAGGGAACAAGCTGGCTACCCTAACGCGCGCCAGCCCCACGTGCATGTGTCAAAGAGAGGTCGCCAAGCGCGGGTTCAGTCAGGTAGTGCCGCGGTTCTTGCCCTGCCACGGCACGTAGTAGTCACGGATCAGGGCCACATCCTGCTGCAGGTTGTCAGTGGTCTGGAAAACCTGGTGGATGCCGATGGTCCTGTCCGGATAATTGAAGTACGCCATCACGATGGGCACTTCGGCGTGACGCGCTATTTTCCAGAAACCGGTCTTCCATTTTTCGACCCGCTTGCGCGTGCCTTCAGGGGTCAGGGTGAACCAGATGCGGTCGAAGCTGCGGATGATGGCGATGGCCTGCTCGATCGTGCCCTGGGGCGAACGACGGTCCACCGGAATGGCACCCAGGCGCCGCAACAGCGGGCCCAGCGGCCACCAGAACAACTGCGCCTTGCCCAGCACGCGCACCTCCAGGCCCATCGCGATCTTCGCCGCCATGCCCCAGAAGCCATCCCAGTTGGAGGAATGCGGCGCCACGATCAGCACGGCTTTGGACAAGTCGGGGATCGGGCCGACGATACGCCAGCCGCCCAGCCTCAGCACACTGCGACCCAACCAGCGGGTGAAGCGGTTGGGCCGCACCTGCGGCATATTGGGCGGAATGGCGGGCACGGGCCCGTTGCTTTCCCTTAATACCTTGCCGTTCAATCGATCACTCCCTTGCTTGAGCGCCCACGTTTTATTTCGGCGCGGCCACGCTTGGCATCAAGCCTGCGCAGTTTCGAACCGTACGACGGCTTGGTGGCGATGCGTTTCTTGGGCGCCACCAGCCCGGTCATGATGAAGGCAGCCAGTCGCTCGCGCGCATCCTGCCGGTTGCGGTCCTGGGTGCGGAAACGCTGTGCATCAATCACCAGCACGCCGTCATCGGTGATGCGCCGGTCGCGCTTGGCCAACAGGCGCTCGCGCACCGGTTCCGGCAACGAAGGTGATGCGGCCAGGTCGAAGCGCAGCTCGACGGCAGTCGACACCTTGTTGACGTTCTGGCCGCCGGCGCCGCTTGCACGCACGAAACGTTCCACCAGTTCGGTGTCCGGTATCGCCAGCGCAGGTGTTATTTCGAGTGCATCGCTTCCCATGGCGCAATTGTAGACATGGCGTAGTGCTTCTGGCATCCATGCGCCGCGGCGCCCGCGCTTAACCGCATGTTTACTTTGCGCTCGGCACACTGCGGGTCCTCTCTTCTTGCACCAGGAATTCAAGGCATGTCGACCCCGAGCCTGCTATCGCGCCTGTTGGTGACTGCCTGTGTTGCGCTGTGCAGCGTGACTGCCTTGGCTGCGCCACCCAGCGATGCGGATATCGAGCGTCTGCTCAAGGCCTCGCGCGCGGAGAGCATGCTCAACGCGATCCTGCCGCAGATGGAAGAGATGCAGCGCCAGCAGTTTGCGCAGATCACCGCCGGCAAGGATCTCACCGCCGAACAGAAGACCGAGGTCGACCGCATCCAGGCACGGACCAGCGAGATCGTGCGCAAGACCCTGGCCTGGGACCAGATGCGGCCGCTGTACGTGGATGTCTACAAGAAGACCTTCACCAGCGAAGACGTGAAATCCATTTCCAAGTTCTACGAGAGCCCGGCCGGCAGGAACCTGCTCGACAAGACCCCGGCGCTGATGCAGAACCTGATGGTCGCGATCCAGCAGAAAGTCATTCCGATGATCGAGGAGCTGCAAACCGAGCTGAAGGAATCGACCAAGCCGATGCCTGCGCCTGAAGTGACGCCGCCGGCGAAGCGCAGGAAGAAATAGCGAGGCTGCCTGTACAGCGGCGGCGCTGAGAGCGGCGGGCTTTACCGGAAAAGCGGCGCGCGGGCAGGGGCCACTTCTAAAGTTCCAGATCGGATTTCGGTGGCAGGTTCCAGCGGATCGGCGTTTGGCCTTTCTGCGCGAGGAACTGGTTAGTGGCGGAAAAATGACCGCAGCCCATGAAGCCGCGATACGCCGACAACGGCGAGGGATGCGGCGCGCGTAGTACGCGATGGCGGCGCGCGTCGATGACCTTGCCCTTGGCCTGTGCGTAGCTGCCCCACAGCAGGAACACCAGGTTCTCGCGCTCGCTGGCGAGCACCTCGATGACGTGATCGGTGAAGCCTTCCCAGCCCTTGCCCTGGTGCGCACCGGCGCGGCCTTCCTCCACCGTCAGCACCGAATTCAACAGCAACACACCCTGCCGCGCCCAGGGCAACAGGCAACCGTGGTCAGGCGGCGCGATGCCCAGGTCGGCGTTGATTTCCTTGTAGATATTGAGCAATGACGGCGGCACCGGCATGCCGGGCAACACCGAAAAACAAAGACCATGCGCCTGTCCCGCGCCGTGGTACGGGTCCTGGCCCAGCACCACTACCTTCACGTCATCGAAGGGTGTGGCATCGAACGCAGCAAATATCTGCGGGCCGGGCGGAAAGATCCGGGCACCGGCCTGCTTGCGCTGGCGCAGGAATGCCGAGAGTTCGACCATGTCCGGGCGTTGCAGCCAGTCGCCGACTTTTGCTTTCCACGACGGTTCAAGTTTGATGCGTTCGGTTTCAGGCAGGCGAAAATATGGCGTGGTCACGCCGTATTCTTCGTTTCGACCGGCACCCGCACTTTGTTTATCGCCGAAATCAGCGTCGGCGATATTAATATTCGCCTGCGTGATGCCCCAA
>JBDTZK010000014.1:0-12360 GCA_040005195.1 Pseudoxanthomonas sp. | reverse complement strand
TGCTCCTTCATCTTCTGCTGTATCAATTGCCTGGTCAGTTCGTTGGCCTCGTCCAGGGGCGCGGCGGCGGTAGCCAAGCAGGGGAACCACAGCAGGGCGGCGGCGATGAGGGTCATGACGCGGTGCTTCCCGAACAGCATATGGTTTCCCCAGGCGAACTCGCCACTGAATGATGTGATGATCAACGACCGTTGCATTGCCATGTCGTGGCTAACGGACCTGGTGCTGGGATGCATCGAACGACATCATGGTTTAAACCTGCCAACGCACGCATTGTCATGAACGCCTGATTTCCAGAATCATTTCGTTGTCCACGACTCTCTCCTTGAAAGAACTGCGGCGCATACCATGCTTCCAGGACCACGCTGTGCTTGCACCGGACGGGAATTTTGCGACGGAAGGCACCAAGTTGTGATGGTGTGATGTCTGGCTTCACCACAATATTTCGGTGCCTTCCTGAGGTTGAGGGTCGGCCTTTTCAGTTCGGGAAAGGAGTGTGAAGTTCAGTGATTTCAGGTTGTCGCGACCTCGAGTCCTTCGAATCCTTCAGCGCGGTTGCGTATCGCCACGCCGTCCATGAGCGAGACACCTGTGATGGTTTCGATACTTGTGGGGTGCGGCTGCTGGGCGGAGGGATAGCCGATCCGACATATGCCAAGTGCGTTGGTGATGAGTCCTTCAAGACAGCGTTCCAGCCATGGGCTCGACCGTTCTGCTGCATCGCAGCATAATGTGTCATGACCTCAGTTTCTCTCCCCGAAATAACTTCTCAAGGTGCGCAGGCCCTCAGCCCGCGCCAGGTCACCCTGATCCTGTTCGCGCTCACGCTGGGTGGCTTTGCCATCGGCACCGGCGAGTTCGCCAGCATGGGGCTGATGCCCAACATGGTGGCCTCGCTGGGCGTGACTGAACCGCAGATCGGCCATTTGATCAGCGCTTACGCTTTGGGCGTGGTGATCGGTGCGCCGCTGCTGGCCATCCTGGGCGCGGGCTGGAAGCGCAAGACCCTGTTGCTGTCGCTGATCGGGTTCTATGCGCTGGGCAATCTAGCAAGCGCCCTCGGACCGACCTATCGCGACCTGCTGCTGTTCCGCTTCATCGCCGGATTGCCGCATGGCGCGTATTTCGGGGTGGCGGCGCTGACGGCGGTGGCGATCAGTCCGCCGCATCGACGTGGCCGTGCCGTCAGCATGGTGATGCTGGGCTTGACCCTGGCGATTCTGATTGGCAATCCGTTGGCCACGTGGGCTGGTCAGGTAATCAACTGGCGCTGGATCTACGCCGCAGTGGCGATCATCGCCGTGACCACCGCCGTGTTGCTGGCGGTATGGTTGCCGGCGCATGTCGATGGACCGCAGCCGAAACCGTTGGCCGAACTGCGCGCGTTCAATCGCACGCCGGTGTGGCAGGCGCTCGGTATCGGCGCGATCGGTTTTGCCGGCATGTTCGCGGTATTCAGTTATCTGGCACCCACCATGCTGGAAGTGACCGGGGTATCGGCGGCGTGGATTCCACTGGGCCTGGCCGGTTTCGGTGTGGGCGGGGTGGTGGGCAACTTCGTCGGTGGCTGGTTGTACGACCACTACAAATTGCGCGGTGTCTGGGTAGTGCTGGCGTGGGCGGTTGCGGCGCTATTGCTGTTTCCGCTGATGGCGCAAAGCCTCCCCACGATCCTGCTGGCGACCGTCGCCATCGGCCTGATGGGTGGGTTGGGGCCGATCCTGCAATCGCATCTGATGGATGTGGCCGGCGATGCACAGACACTTGCCGCAGCCTCGCACCATGCCGCGTTCAACACCGCCAACGCATTGGGTCCCTGGCTGGGCGGTATGGCGATTACGGCCGGCTATGGCTGGACTTCGACCGGCTACGTCGGCGCTGCCACCGCGGTGGTCGGCTTGGCCCTTTACGCGTGGGCCCGCAGGACGGCACTGGCCGCTGCGCGTGCGCAAACACTGCCGGCCAGCATCGGCTGAGCGCCTGAAGTCTGCTCGGGAAAGTTGCGGGCAACTCCTCGGCATTGCAGTCGTAGCACCCCAAGGGCAGCGAAGATCTGATTTCGTTGGTACTGGGTCCATGGCTGCGATGCAGAGGACTGTTTCTTATCGATTGAAGATTGTCTGGCGCGACAGTTTATCCATATGCGAACCCGGAACCCCGAAAGCCGTCTTCGCTGATACGCAAGCAGACGGCCCATAAGCGACACCAGAGCATCAGTCCGCTGTCGTGACGCGGGCAAAACGCGCGGCTGTCTAATATCGCGACTCCTAACAGGAGTACGCGCCATGGCACAAACCACCCGCGAAGCAATCATGATCCAACTGGATCGCGTAGATACCGCGTTGGAATCACCCGAAGCAGATAAAGCAGCAGTCATGCGTGAAGCGCAGGACTGGCTTGCGAACAATTCCCCGGAATCTGCAGCCGATGCGCTGTATTACCGCGAACGCCTGCAAGTGATACGCGAACGGCATGGCGCAAGCTGATCCTGGCGCATTGTCGGGTCGATCGTTCACTGCAACCGGGAAGCAGTCAAAGAGGCTCGCCATGTCAGCTCAATCGGCGACATGGCGCTCCGGGCTGAAGTCTATTCCGGTGATGCTGCGCCGGCCGCCTTGGGCCTTGATATGAACCAGAATGTCGATGGTCGTCATCAACAAGCGCTTGATGATCGAGAATTCCAGCCCTGCGCCTTCCGCGGAGGCTTTCACCATCAAGGCCAACTGATCCCAGGTCTGCGCCGTGCTGCCCGCATGGCAGCTGGTGATGGAGCCCGGGTGGCCGGAAGCGCAGTTGCGGATGAAATAGAAGGATTCATCGCCGCGAAGCTCGGCCAGGATGATGCGATCCGGCTTCATCCGCAGACAGGCTTCCATGCAACTCTTGGCGGTGACGTTGCTCGCGCTTTGACCACCCTTTGAATACAGCAGATGCACGGTGTTGGGCTGGGTGATAAAAAGCTCGCGCGCATCCTCGATGGTGACCAAGCGCTCGTGATGCGGAATATGATCGACCAGTGATTTCATGAACGTGGTCTTGCCACTGCCGGTTGCCCCGGAAACGACGATGTTCTTCTTGTAGAGGACGGCCTTGCGGAAGAATTCCACATGGTTCCGCGCATGCTGCAGTTCGAGCAGTTCCCGGTCATGTTCATGCAGCGGTTGGTCCTGTGCGACGATCTGATCGAAAAATCCCTCTTCCTGATACTGCTGCAAGGACCTGGTGTGCGTGGAGGGTAAACGGATGGTGATCGACACCGTGCCCGCATCACAGGCGGGCGGGATCACGAACTGTGCACGTTGCCCGGTAGGAAAGGTCAGCGATACCACCGGGTCTGTGTCGGTAATGCGTTGGCCGGTATTACTTTCATTGACCACGGTGGTGCAGAACTGCCGGGCGCGTTCGAAGTTGAGATCCGGAACGGCAATGCGCTGCCAACCCTGCCGGGTTTCCAGGTAGATCTCGCCTGGCTTGTTGATACATATTTCGGTGACTTCCGCCGAGCCCATGTGCTCCAGAATGCCGAGTACCTGGTACTGGTAATCGAGGAATTCATTCGGGACGCGTGCCATGTGGGAGTTGACGGTATTCAGGCCTGGAGCGGCCGTCATTGATGAGCCAGCACGCCGCTGAAATCGACATCACGGGAAACATAGACGTTGACTACCGTGCCCTGGTTGATGGTGACGGTCGGTGGCCGGTTGATGCTTTTGTCCAGCGCCTGGTTGGCCAGTCGCTCCATGGTGCGCGCGGTACTGCTCTCGAATGGAGTTTCGACCACGCTGCCATTGGAAAGGGTGGTAGTACGTGGACCGTTCTCTGCCGCGGCATAACTGAAGGCATCGCTGATCAGGCTGATCATGAGTGCCGACGCGATACGGCTGCCCCAATGCGCGTTGTGCTTGCCTGGATGCCCTGCGCCCCCCAGATTGTCCACGCCCGGGCTGCTCATGTTCACGTCAATGCCGTTGGGCGTGGTGATGCGATCCCATATCACTGCAACGCGCTCGCCGTTCGCACCGCTGTTGTTGTACTTGCCCGATATCTTCGATCCCTTGGGCAACAACAGGCTTTTGCCATTGATGGAATAGACGGGCTCGGTCACCACGCAGGAGGTAAAGCCCGCGATGTCGGTGATGATGCGTGTTTCCAGGACGCATCGGATATAGGTGCCGCGTACCAGCAGCGCATCGGGTCGGTTGAGATATTGCGCGCTGCCCGCGTCGGAGTCAGGGGTGGGTGCTGCAGGACTGTTGGCCTGGTTGACGGGCAGCGTTGCAAGCATCGCCTGAAGATACGGGTCCTGCATACGGGACTGGCCCGGGTTCTGTGTCCCGTCCGCGCCGCCGGAGCCGCTTGAGTTCATCATCCTGCGTTCCATCAGCGTAGGCTCGCGTGCTGTTTGCGGCATCGTTTCGTAAACAAAATTCTGCGGATACGCAGCGGGTGATTCGACAGGCAGCGGCGGGATCTGCGTTTCTGTGGGGTACTCCTGAAGGCCAATGGGTTCTGCCGGCTCAGTGATCACGGCAGCGCCCGCATTGTTTGGTAATTCCGGAATTACCACCTTCTCTTCTCTCGGTCTGGCGGTCTCTTCCTTTCCAGAAACGGCCATCTTGAAGGTCCACACCGCAGCGACAGCCAGCAGCAGCACTATCCCACCAAGAAACAAAAGTGCCTTGCGATTCAGTCGCTGCTGTTCGTTTGATTTGAGTTGCGGCGCATGGGCGTCGAGGTCTGGAACTGCCGCGCCTGGATGGTTGGCGAAGTAGGGATTGCTCTCATTGCCTGATCCAGGGTGAGGGATGCCGCGTGTAAACGTATCGTCTTCCTGATGAGAGGAGGGACTGGAAGGTCCGGGCGGCAGATGATGGCTCATCGTGTTTGCTTCCTGCGTAGGCCGACGACGTTCCTGCCGTGCCGGATGACCAGATAAGGATAGGTGCCGTGCACGATCAGGGTGCTGTTGTCCACGGTAGTGTTGACCACGAAGTCTTCGCCCTCTTCCTGCTCACGGCCAAAAATCGCGGGAAAATTTCCGGAAGGAAATAACCTGGGATCGCTCATTCTGACGTAGGTGAACTGGCCGTCGTCATAGACGTTGGCGGGCACCAGCCATGTCTGCTTGCTGCTGGTGGAATAGTCGTAGTCGAAGTTGTAATGGCGATCCTTGTCGAGCCGCGTGCCCAGATGCGCCGCCGCAGGCGTGTTTTCATCCTGGTTTGAAAACGCGCTGTCGTTGGGATAGGCGAACGTGATCTTGTACTGCACGCCTGCCTGCTTCGCCTGGCTGAGCTCAGTCCAGTCAGTCGCCACGACCTTGAGTTCAAAAATATAGCTGTGGGTGGCCGTGCGGATGACCAGGTTGGTATCCACGTCCACATTTCTGGGCTTCAGATAAAAGACATTCTCCCGACGCGTCAGATCCCAGCCTGCGCTGAAACCGGTACTGAAATCCATGATCTTCTCGTTGGGGCTCAGTTCGATCTGGGTCGTCAGTCCCAGGCCCGTGCGGACTTCGTATATGCGGTCAGCCTGGTATTCGTATTGCGCTATCGCCTGTGCGCCAGCGGGTAGTGCGGCGCCAACCGCCCATGCGTGCAATGCCAGCTTCCAGTAGCCCGTCGTCAAGCGAATCATGGGTGGTCAGTCCTGTTGGAGTCGTAAGTGGAGGGAGGCCGCTTGCCGGGTGCTTTCAATGAATCCTGTAGTCCTCAGGAACCCTCGGGCACGCTCTGTTGTGGGTTTGCGGGGGGTGTTACATCGGCTGGCGTCGTATCAGTCGGGGGTGATGCGGTGAATCCGCTGTCGTCATAGTCGCGATCCACGCGATAGCCGGTGACCTGAAAGCCGAGCGGATTCTCTATCCGGTATTTCTCGTCCATCTTCAGGTTCGTCTTGTAGGTGAACTCGATGGTGGCAATGTTGCCGTCCAGGGGTTTGGTGGCACCATTTGATTTGTCATACAAAGTCCGTTGGAAACGGACGGTCGCACCTTTCGGTCTGCTTTTCCCGGGCGATCCTCCTATCAGGGAGATGCTCAGGATACGGACGCGTATCGCTTTCTCCTTGCCGTAGACATTGAAGGGACTGTTTGGGTTTCTGGCGTTGTGGAGACTGGTGTAGGCGGTGGCAACCTCCGGCGAAGACATCGTGTACACGGTGGTCCAGTCACGCAGGTTCATGAGTGCAATGTCATAGGACTCACGGGCAAGCAGGAAATGGGCGATATTGCTGCGATTCACTGCCTCGCTGGTGGTGATGCTTTGATGGTCAGGGTCTTCCCTGAGTCGTGCCACGCTGCTGGTGCCGGTGTAGGCATCGGCCATGACCAGGTAGGGGACTTTTTCCTTCAAGGGCAGCAGGTACAGATAACCGGCCGCCAGCACCAGTGACAGTAGCGCTGCTGCGGACGCGAGCAGCCACGCGCGACGCTCGCTGCGCCTGGCCATGTCGGCCAGCGTGATCTCGAAATTGACCGCCTTGTAGACGGCATTCTCAATTTTTGGTGATGGTGTTCTATTGCCTGACATCAGGTCTGTCCATCATTTCTTGTGCAGCATCGGATCTGCCGTGGCGAACGGATCATGGCGCTGTCGCAGGTGCGTCGATGTGGAGGGGCGCAGGGCGGACAATGATCTGGTCGTTGCTTACCGTCACGGACAGCCGCTGCCCGGCATAGGCTGTGGTCAGTTCCGAAACCGCTTGTTGAAGACTATTGGTCCGAATTTTCCCGGTTGGACCATGAAGCCGGAAATCCGATGGATGAAGATAGGACAGGGTCATTTTTGAATCGTGTGCCCAGCGCTCCAGCAAGGTCTTGAGCGTTCCGTCCAGCGGCGAAGCCTGGAAGAGATAAGGCTGGTGCAGTGGGATTTCTTCCGCCGATTCCGCATAGCGGTTGACGGAGTGCCAGCGGCCGCCAAAATCCGGGGCGCGCCGCGTGGCGCAGCCTGCAAGAGCGAGAAGAGACGCCAGCAACAACCACCCAGTCAGGGCGCGAACAAGGCGGTGATTGACAAAGAATCGGTCGATCGCGGGGAACCGCGCAGTCGCTTCACGCCGCACCCAGTGGCAGGACTGGCAAGGAAGAAGGCTTGTGGCAGGAGTTGCCTTCAGCGCCCACGCATCTGCGCTGAGTCGTGGCTGGGCATAGCGCAAAGTCGCGACAATAGCCGGCGAACTGGACCGGTGTTCGATCCATCGGATGTATACACGCAGGAATACCAATGACATTGGCGCTCGACCTTTCCTTGTCAGAACCGCTCCATGAAACTACTGCCCTCGGATCTCGCAGTACCGGTAATCACCTCCAGGTGACTGTCGCGCCGCGGTCGCCTTGTGGGCGACAAAATAATCCTGTCGCGAAACTAGCTTGCTTATGCGGTCACAGTCAAGCAACAGTAATCCCTGCATTCTTTTGTGCAGAGAGTCACTAACCAAAGCAAGACAGTCACTGTATCCCTTGATGCCTTCCATGCGCTCGGCTTGAACGGCACCGTGGACCAGGAGAGGTGATGGTCGTTGCGCGCATTGGTTGGTATTTGTATGCGAAGAAGGACTTCTATGCGTCACTATTAAAGTTGGAATTGCCGGCCACAGCATGGGAATCAAGTGAGCAGGCACGAAAGTCCTGCATCACGGTCGAGACGTCAGATCCAGTCCGATGTAAAAGTGCAGCGGTTAAGTAAAAGTGCAGCGGTTAACTACGTCGATAGTGGAAAGCTGATCGGTCGGTGCCACGCATTTCGCAATGCAGACTATTCAAGTCAACGAGGCTTATCCCGGCTGTTCCAATCCAGCCAGCAGCTCGCGTATCTCCTGCGTGCTGCGCGGACGCACCACGCGGCCTATCTCTTTGCCATTTTCCAGCAGCACCAGCGTCGGCCACAACTTGATGCGAAAGGAACGGCCCAGAGGCCGCCCCGGGCCATCCTCTATTTTGCAGTGGTGTACGTCATTGCGATCATGCAGCACTTCATGCAGCGCTGGTTGCGCTGCCAGGCAATGGCCACACCATGGAGCGCCGAATTCAAGCAGGGTGGTGCCGGGAAACGCGTCTACGTTGACGCGCTCGGGTTCACCGAGCGCGTATTCACGTCGATAGCTCATGCAGCCAACGATTTTGAAACCGAATGCTGGATGTCATCCAGAGTCGCATTGGTCAAGTCCTTGGCTATTTCAGACAGCAAGCGTTGCTGGGTTTCCTTGTGCAGAAGTGGACGCACGCGGCCCAGCGTGGATGGGTCGGCAATCAGGATCAGATGCTGGTACTGCTGCTTCAGCGCGCCGGCGTTGAGTCCATGGGCCAGTTGCTTGGCGAAGGTGGCCTCGTCAATCTGACTGGCGCTGGACTCGCCCGGCATGCTGCGGGCCGGACCGTCGTCATTGGCATTCATGAGTTCCAACTCGTCGACCTGGTGCAGCTGCAGTGACGTGCCTTCACCCACGTTACGGAATACGCGTGCACCGCGGCCATCGGCTACCACGATCATTGTTTTGCTGGGAATTGCACTCATGGGTTTCTCCTGTCTGGTTTCATGCCGACTCGGGCGGGTGCCCGTGGCTGATAACCTTCGGATCAACAGTAGTGAATCTGACGTCAAGGAAACGCCTTTGAAAGGGGCAATGCCTTTCACGCGGCGCCAACGCGGTGTCACCGTCCAAGTGCAGGGATTGCGCTTTTTTGCCTGGGTAGACGAAGTTCGTCAAGGCAACTGTGTTGCCTGACGCCTGAGCTTGGGCGTCACCACCGGGATGGTCAACATGGTGCTGATCACGGCCATCAACAGCAGTGCGGTGAAGGTGGCGTTGGTGATGATCTGCTTGTCCAGCAGGATATTGGAAAAGATGATCATGATCAGCGCCTTGGTCTGCAGCAGCCAGCCGATGAGCGACGCTTCACCGGGCTTCCACTTCAGCAGTTTGCCGGCCAGGTGCACGCCGATCAGTTTGCCCGACACCGACGCCACCAAGAGGACAGCCGCCGCAATAAAAACGAGTTCGCCGCCCACCGACCATGCGGTACGCAGGCCGGTGCTGAGAAAGAACACCGGCATCATCACCAGCAGTACGTTGTGGCGAAGTATATCCATCTGTTTTTCGTCGAACCACTCGGCGTCGATGACGACGCCCGCCAGGAACGCGCCGACCATGAAATGCAGGCCCGACCAATCCGCGCCGAACGCGCACAGCGCCAGCCAGATGAGCATGACGTACCACCGATCACGTGCGGGCAGGCGCACCATTAGTTTGCGGAACAGCAAGCACGCGACCACGAACGCGACCAGGAAACCAACCTGCCGCCCCATGCGTTCCCAATCCAGCAGCACCAGTGCCAGCACGCCCCAGATGGCGATGTCGTCGAGGCTGGCGTAACGCAGGATGCGCTGGCCCAGTGGATGGCGCAGCAGTTCGAGCTTTTCCATGAGCAGGATGAGGATGGGCAACGCGGTGACCGCGCACGCCATGCCTACGCCGAGCACGAATTGCCAGGACTGTCCCTTGTCGCCTATCCAACCGGGAAACATCAGCATGCCCAGCGCAGCGATGCAGCCGGTGACCAGCGGCACCCCCAGTGCCAACCCGGCAGTGACGCCGCTTTCCAGTCGGTTCTTCCAGGCCTGTCGCACGTCCAGTTCGATCCCGGCGATTAGCACGAACAGCATCACCGCCCAGGCACCCAGGCCATTGAGAATCTTGATGACGTCGGTGGTGAACACGAAATCGTAGTAACCCGGCGCTACTGCACCCAGCACGCCAGGGCCCAGCAGAATTCCGGTGATGATCTGCACCACGACCAGCGGCGCGAAAAATTCGGTTCTGCCTAGCCGCCAGATCAGATAGGGAACCGTGAAGATGATCGCCATGGCGATCAGGAACAACTCCATGGTGCTGACGGCGTGGGGCATAAGGCCTCGTTCTGGACTTCGGCGGGGGCAAGCATGGGCAGCGCAGGGATGTTAGCAGTCCAGGCTGCCCTCATAAGCCTTGCAGGCTTCGCCCACATGAGACATCAACGCTAGAGCTGCCTGACGGAAGTCAGCGCGCTACGCGATCCTGTTGCACGCTGCCTTTGCCGCCGCGCATGGTGAACTGGAAACGGTAGGCCAGAGTGAGCGCCACCTGTTCGGCACTGCTGCCGGGCCCGTTGCATTTGTCGATGTCGGCCGTACCGGGTGGGAAAGTGCAGCGCAGCGACGAATAGAAATCCCAGCGCGTGACCGCGGCGACAGTGGCGTCGAGAAATTCGGGACGCACGGCCTCGGCATCGGCCGGGCAACCGGCGACCGCAAATACTGGCCCGACATCCGACACGCTGCCATCGGTATTGACCACGAAGCGCACGCAGACCGACTGGTCTGGCAGTTGCAGTGGCAGCAAGGTGGCCGGGTAATCAGGCATGACCTCGGGGTTGGTGAGTTCGCCGGGCATGAAGATTTGGTTGTCGGCCAGCTGCATGCGCGTGGAGGGCTCGGGCATCAATGGGTCGCGCCCCACCGCCCCGGAAATATCAGGCTTGGCTACGCTGGCGCATGCGCACAGACCCAGGCACGACAGCGTCAACAACAGATTCAAGTGCGGTTTGGTCATGGCAGGCAAGCAAGGTGCGTAAGCCACTTACATTAACCTGAGGTGGTTGGCGTGCACCATGCCAATGCCAAGGTGCTTGGACACGTATGTGCGCGAGTCAGTTTTGAGGTGGTGGCCGGGTGCCGTGGCCACTTGCAGATACGGCGGGTGGGTTGCTGGCGGGCGGTTCGATGGTGGCATTGGTCATAGCTGGTGGATGCCCCGTATCGGCCATCGTGGTGTACGTCGCAACGGCACCGTCTGCTTCGCCCAGCTTGGCGATCACGTATTGCGGAAGCAGCGCCATCAGAAAGGCAAGCAGCCAGCTCAATAGTCTGTGAAGTGAAAACAGCAAGTCGGCACTCATGTCGTATCTGGCATGTGGAATGCAGGCGAGGGTAGATGGCGCCCTCATCCCCTTGGCGGCTGTTGCGACGGGACCGCCGATGTTGCGACGAAACGGCCCAGGCGCGTGGCGTAATCCCGTGCCCTGCAAGCCAGTGGACCGCCCTTGCGCTGATAACCGACGAAGATGATGCGTAGCAGCGGAGTGAACAAGGCCGCCGTTTCCCTTCACGCATTGCAAGCGCTGGAGGTCGCATGTTGCAGCTGCGGTGCTTTCGGCCGCAAGCCAAGAAAGGACAATGAAATGAGCCAGCACAACCCGAATCCGGGCAATCCGTTCCAACCCGGCTCGGCCGGTCCCGGTGAAACCCCCAGCCCGGTGCGCGATACGCCGCCGTGGCAGCCCAGTGATCTACCGGTGACCGACCCGCCAGCCAATCCGGATCGGCCGCAGCCCTCCATTCCGCCGCAGCCCACCGGCCCATGACCAGCTTCTGACGGATCCTGTTCCGTCTGTGCTGAGCCCCGGTCCATCCGGGGCAGTCTCTGTCACATCACACGGCTGAAGAATCAATGATCTTCAATTGAAAAGATCTTCCTGTTTGCGCGAAGGTGGGTGGCGAAGCCGAAGTAGCCCGCAAACTAAGGGTTGGGTTTCAGGCCTGCGCGGAATCGCATGGTGGAACGCGCAAGCCGGCGCCTGATTGGGCGACGGGACAAGGGTGCCTTTCGCATCCGCGGCCATTGAACCAGGGCGCGCGCATCGATTTGCTTGGATTCCTAAGATAAAAGCCGGCCATGGGGTCAGGTCGCGCTGGCCTTTACGGGCGTGGCCCCGTACCTTGCCTGCATCGGCGCCAGCGCGTATCGAGCGCGCGGCCCCCCATTTGAAATACGACGGTACCTACATGATCAACAACGATGTAATGCGCAGCATCCGCTACATGCTGGGCCTGGGCGATGCGAAGGTCGTGGAAATCATCCATCTGGCCGATCCGGAGCTGGTGATCGACAAGGACCAGATACCCGCGCTGCTGAAGAAGGAAGACGCTGAAGGGTTCGAGCCGTGCAGTGACCGGATATTGGCGCACTTTCTCGACGGGCTCGTCATCTACTATCGCGGCCCCAGCGAAGATGGTCCGCGCCGCGTGGAGAGTCGCATCAGCAACAATCTGGTGCTGAAAAAGCTGCGCGTCGCTTTCCAGTTGAAGGACGTGGACATGCACCAGATCTTCCAGGCTGCGGGCTTTCCGCTCACCAAGCCCGAGATGACCGCGCTGTTCCGCCAGGCCGACCACAAGCATTTCCGCGCCTGCGGCGACCAGATCCTGCGTAATTTCCTCAAGGGATTGACGCTGCGCTATCGAGCCGAGGCTTGAGGAAAAGCACTTTGCGGTAGTCAGGACAGGAGCGAGCTCACGCCGCAGTAGGTGGGAGTGCCAT
>JBDTZK010000305.1:0-3672 GCA_040005195.1 Pseudoxanthomonas sp. | reverse complement strand
GAAGGTTGACATTGCGGCGACCGACTTGTCGGCTGCAGCCATGTTGCCGACCGAGACGCTGGTGGCGCTGACCGGTGCCGGGGTGGCTTCCATCATCGGTGCAGGTGCAGGTTCGGTCACGACAGGCGCCGGGGCGACGGTTTCTTCTTTCTTCTTGCAGCCGGCAAGGGCCACGGTACCGGCGAGGGCGATCATTAGTGCGTAGGAAATGCGGTTGGTTTTCATGGTGTCAGTCCTTGAATGGGAAAGGGAAAACGGATCAGGCGTCGGCAGGCGGCAATTTGATGACCTGGCCCGGGAAGATGCGATCCGGATCGTCCAGCACATCGCGGTTGGCTTCGAATATCTGTTTCCAGGCGCTGGCATGACCCAGCTGCTCCTTCGCGATATTCGAGAGCGTGTCGCCCTTCTGGATCGTGTAAGTACGCTCGCCGATGATCTGCTCGGTGCTGTCCACGGTAGCGGTGACGCCAGAGAAATCGGCTGCCTTCTGTTCGGTACTGTCTACCTTGGCGGTGACACCTGAAAAATCTGCTTTCTTTTCGGTACTCATGGGCGGCTCCTCCCTGTGGGAGATTGGGTGTACTTGGATTGGAGGTACTGGGGAGGCCAATCTACACAGGCGTTGTTAATAAAACATGGCGTGTGAGTGAAGAGAAAATTTCATTGTTCATGCTTCACTGGCGCAGTTCCCGCTCGGCATCCGGCGAGGCCGTACCCGGCGTCGCCCGCCATGGATTGATGTCGAGCCCACCACGACGTGTATAGCGCGCCTCCACTGATAGAGAAAGCGGCCGGCAGCCGTGCAATACGTCCTGGAAAATGCGCTCAACGCACTGCTCATGAAAACCGGCGTGGTCGCGGAAACTCACCAGATAGCGCAGCAAGCCGTCACGCGCAATGCGCGGTCCTCGATAGGCAATGACCACGCTGGCCCAATCCGGTTGACCGGTCACGGGACAGTTGGATTTGAGCAAGTGTGAGACCAGCAACTCTTCGACTACGTGTGCGTCATCAGACGAGAGGTAAGCCGGATTCGGTGGTCCGTAATCCTGAATATCAATGTCCTGCGCGTCGATCGATTCGCCGATTTCTTTCGTGGCCATGGGCGGAACGCCGAAGGTGACGGTAACGTCTGCCCCCGCGCGCGCCGACACGTCGGTGGCAATACGTTCGCGTACCGCTTCGTCACTGTTGAAGCGTTCGGCATTCAACGAATTCAGATAGAGCTTGAGCGACTTGGATTCGATCAGGTTCGGTGATTCACACGGCACCATGAAAGTCGCCATGGCCACGCACGGCTTGCCAAGTGCATCCAGCCAGCTGATTTCATAGGCATGCCAGCGGTCATGGCCGATGAAGGGCAGCGCGCTGTCGGTCACACCTATTTCGGCGCGACCTGAGGCGCGTGCAATGGGAAACAACAGCCCGGCGTCGTACTGGGCGGGGTAGGCCACGTCCTGGCCCAGGGTGGAATCCTGTGGAGTATTCATGCACTCATTTTACCGGCGCCAGACGTGGGAGGCGGGTATAACGACCTATATCCACGCGGTGCCACAGGAGCCAGTCATGTCCCTAAACCAACGCTTTGCTACCGCCTGCCTGGCAGGGATGATTGCGCTTCCCGGATGCGCCACCGAAACGCAAGGCAATGCAGTACACACCAGCAGACAAGACACGGTGTTGAAGGAAGAGGTCGTCAGCGTGCAAGCCGGTGAAACCCGGCTGCGTATCGGCCAGAGTCTTGCCATCGAACTCGACAGCAATGCCAGCACCGGTTATGGCTGGGAACTCATCGACGACGGTAGTCCGCAGTTGGTGCCAGCACCGGTGCCGGTGTCCGCCGAGGTCTTGCCGCCGCCCATGCCCGGTGCGGGCGGCATGTCGCGCTGGCGTTTCCGCGCGGTACAAGCGGGCACTACCACCGTGCATCTGGTGTATCGCCGCGACTGGGAAAAGGAGGTCGCGCCGGCGCGCACAGTGAGCTATCGCGTGGTGGTCGAATAACGCCGCCGGCGCTTGCTACGAGTCCTGCGCGTGCAGGTAGTCCAGCGTCACCTGCAGCAGCGAACGGAAACCGATATCCAGGGACGACTCGTCCAGCAGGAATTTGGGCGAATGATTGCTGGGCGCAGTGGCGGGATCGATGCCTTTGCCGGTAGAGCCGACGAAGAAGAACATCGAAGGCACTTCCAGCGCGTACAGCGAGAAATCCTCCGAGCCCATCTGCAGCGGCGGCTCGTACACGTTGTCCTTGCCGACCACGGCCTGCAGGCTGGGCAGCATGCGTGCGGTGAGCGCCGGGTCGTTCACAGTGGGCGGATTGCCGTCGCTTTCGTAGATGTCGGTGACGGCCTTGGCGCCGTGCGCAGCGGCGGTGTGTTCGGCGACATTGCGCAGGTCGGCGAAAATCTGCTGGCGCATGCCCAGGTCGAAGGTGCGGATGGTGCCGACCATTTCCACATCGTCTGGAATGATGTTGTAGCGGATGCCGCCCTTGATCGCGCCAAAGGTGACCACGGCCGGCAGCTTGGCAATATTGGTGCGCCGGCTGACGATGGTCTGCGCGGTACCGATCAGGTCAGCGGCAGCAACAATCGGATCGATACCGTTCCACGGCGCCGAGCCGTGCGTCTGTCGGCCGGTCACCTTGATGCTGAAGCGATCCGAGGCAGCCATCAGCGGCCCGCCGCGCACCGCGATCTGCCCGGCCTGCACGCTGGAAAACACATGCAGCCCGAACATCGCTTCCGGCTTGAAGTCCTTGAACAGGCCATCCTTCAACATCAGCGCCGCACCGCCTTCTTCCGGCGGCGGCGCGCCTTCCTCGGCCGGCTGGAAGACCAGCATCACCGAACCCGGCAAGTCCTTCTGCATGGCCACCAGGGCTTCGGCCACGCCCATCAGGATGCCGGTGTGCGCGTCGTGCCCGCAGGCATGCATCACGCCAACGGGTTCACCGCGGTAGGTGGACGTGGCCTTGGATGCGAACGGCAGGCCGGTCTGCTCCGTTACCGGCAAGCCGTCCATGTCGGCGCGCAGCGCGATCTTCGGGCCGGGCTTGCCGCCGGTGATGATCGCCACCACGCCGTGCCCGGCCAGGGTCGTGGGCTTCAGACCCAGTGAACGCAGGTGTTCGATCACCTTGGCCGAGGTGCGCTCCTCGCGATTGGAGAGTTCGGGGTGCGCGTGGAAGTCGCGGCGCCAGGCCGTGATCTTTGCATCCAGGTTGCGCGCCGCCGTGGTGACCTCGGCGCGTTGTGCGGGCGCTTCCTGGGCCTGGGCGCCGAAAGCAAGGGCCGTGGCGGCCAGCAACGGGACGATCCGCAACGAAAAGGACATCGACGTACTCCAGGAGGGTTGCCCGATGCTAACCCGCGCCGCCCCGCCATGGCGTGTGGCATGGCCTATCATCGCCAACGCCAACGCCAACGCCAACGCGGGTGCCACACGTGGCGCCGCCTTCTTTCGAAACCACCGGATGACCTGTGCAAGACCTGGGCCTGTTGATCCTGCTGTTCCTGTTTGCCGCCGCCGTGCTGGCGGGCGACATCGATGCCATCGCCGGCGGCGGCGGCATGGTGACGATCCCGGCGATGCTGCTGGCCGGCATTCCGCCCTTGCAGGTGCTGGGCACCAACAAGTTGCAATCATTGTTCGGCTCGGGCTCGG
>JBDTZK010000304.1:0-3674 GCA_040005195.1 Pseudoxanthomonas sp. | reverse complement strand
CAATCTGCTCGGGCCGATCGACGAAAACCTGGCCCGTCAGATGCGGGCGATGCTGCTGGGCAAGTTGAACCGCTGAATCGGTTGCACGACCAACGATTGCAAATAGAGGGGAGTAATTTTGACTACCGAATCGAACGAAAACGAATCAGGCAAGGCCAGGATCCGCAAGGTCGTGATTGCAGGCGGCGGCACCTCGGGCTGGCTCGCCGCCGCCACTCTGGCCCATCAGTTCCGCGACCTGCTCGATATCACTTTGGTCGAGTCGGAACAGATCGGCACCATCGGCGTCGGCGAATCAACGGTGCCGACGATCCGCGCGTTCCACCGGTTCCTGCAGATCGACGAGCAGGAATTCCTGCGCACGGTCGCGGGAACCTTCAAGGTCGCCATTTCTTTCGAGAACTGGCGTCGGCCGGGCGACAGGTTCCTTCATCCTTTCGGGGTCACCGGGCAGAGCACCCTGGCCTGCGCCTTCCATCATTTCTGGCTGGACAGCCAGCGTCGTGGAATAAAGTCGGAACTGGGAGATTTCTGCCTGGAAACAGTGGCTGCGCGCGGCGACCTCTTCGGGATGCCGCAACAGCCGCAGATCAACTACGCCTACCACTTCGACGCAAGTCTTTACGTGCGCCTGCTTCGGACCAGGGCCGAGGCGCACGGGCTCAAGCGCATCGAAGGCAAGATCCAAGAAGTCAGGCAGGATCCGAATAGCGGGGATGTGGCGGCGCTGGTGCTGGAAGACGGGCAGGTCGTGGAGGGCGACCTGTTCATCGACTGCAGCGGTTTCCGGGGATTGCTGATCGAACAGACCCTGCACACCGGCTACGAAGACTGGAACCAATGGCTGCCGAGCGACCGCGCCGTGGCGGTGCAGACCGAATCGGTCGGCCCGCCAGTGCCTTACACGCGCGCCATTGCCCATGAGGCCGGCTGGCGTTGGCATATTCCGCTGCAGCATCGCAGCGGTGGCGGCCTGGTGTTCTCCAGCCGGCACATGTCCGATGACGAAGCGCGGGCCAAACTGCTTCGCGATGTGGGTGCGAAGCCCATCAAGGATCCGTGGCTGGTGCCTTTCCGTAGTGGTCGCAGGCTCAAGGCCTGGAACAAGAACGTGGTGGCACTGGGCTTCGCCAGCGGCTTCATCGAGCCACTGGAATCGACCAGCATCCACCTGACCATGAACGCCATCGTGCGCCTGGTCCAGCTGTTTCCGTTCGACGGCATTTCGCCCACCATGGTCGATATATACAACGACGCAAGCCGCGCGGAAATGGAGCACGTGCGCGACTTCATCATCCTGCATTACCACGCCAATCAGCGCGATGAGCCGATGTGGAAGGAATGCCGCCAGATGGAATTGCCCGAGTCGTTGGCGGTGCGCCTGCGCGCCTGGCGCGACCGCGCGCATGTATGGCAGGGATCAGACGAGTTGTTCCGCATCGACTCGTGGACGCACGTATTGCTGGGGCAGGGCATCGTGCCGGAGCAGCATCATCCGGTGACCCGAGGCCTGCCCGACGCAGAGCTGCGAAAGTTGTTCGATTCAATCCGCCAACCAATCGATCGCGCTGTTGCAAAGATGCCGCCGCAGCAGGGATTCATAGACGCTTACTGCAAGGTGGCGCCCGCGGTCTGGGCAAACAAGCCAGCGGGACCGGCGCCTTGACCCCCGGTCCAACGAGGAAGCTGCATGCTGCTGAATCCTCATCCTGACATCCGCGTCAGCAGGCGTTCCATCGGTGCGGAGGGAGCGCCATTGCTGGTCATCGACGCGCTTGTTTCCGATCCCGAGCGGCTGGTGCGAAAGGCCGCGCGCAGCCAGTTTGTCGGGCAGAGCTCTATGTTCCCGGGCATCCGTGCCCGTGCGCCGCAGTCGTACCAGCAATTTCTGGAAGCGGTATTGAACCCGCTGCTGGCAGACTGCTTCGGTTTGCGGCCTGGCAGGTTCGTTTTTCCCATGTGCCACTTTTCCCTGGTGACCCAGCCGCCAGAAAAGCTGGTGTTCCTGCAGCGCGTGCCGCACGTCGACTCAGTGCATGCAGACGGCCTGGCGACCGTGCACTACCTGTTCCATGGCCCATGGGGTGGAACGGCCTTCTACCGGCACCGCCGCAGTGGTTTTGAAACCATCGACCAGTCGCGGCGGGACTCGTATTTCCGTTGCCTTGAGCAGGAGAGCCGTGACAGCCATGCCACCGGCGACGGATATATCGATGACGACACCGCGCTGTTCCAGCGTGTGGCGCACGTGGACGGGGTGTTCAACCGGATGGTGGTCTACCGGCGCAACTCGCTGCATTCAGGACGCATCGACAATGCCAGCATCCCGCCTGCTGATCCGTTGACGGGCAGGCTTTCCCTCAACACGTTCATCGACGTGGTGCATTGATGCGATTCCGTCATGTCCGGCATCAATGCGATACAGGCGCGCGTCAGTTCGCTCGTTGTAACAGACGTAGCTGATGCCACGTTTGGCTGCGGCCCATCGGAATAGCGCGACCAAGTGGTGCGGGGTGTGGGTGCCTCTCAAGCACCACGGTAGCCCCGGTCATGGGCGTCGAGGACCTCCAGATTCATCGCCAAATATTTTTTTGTAAGCGGTTGATTTTTAAATAATTCCGCGCTGCAGCACGCTTTTTTTCAGGCCACTGGTTAAAGTGCGGGCAATAAGGGGCAGGTTCGGGGGGCAACAGCTTCAATCAAGCGTTTTCAGGCGTCGCCCTTTTTTTTTGCCAGCGCAATGGTAGCGCTAACTTTAATTTATGGTTGAGGATCGAATCGATGACTTTCACTGCCGGGATTGATGCGGGCACGCAGAGCGTGAAGGTAGTCGTTTACGACAACCAGACGCGACGCGTCGTCGCCTCTAAAAGCACGGCACTTGACTTGATGAGTGGCGATGACGGTTCGCGCGAACAGCACCCCGATGCGTGGACCCAAGCGGTCAGGCAGTGCTTCGCCGCCATCGACAGCGACGTGCGCAGCCAGATAAAAGCCATCGCAGTCTCCGGTCAGCAGCACGGTTTCGTCCCGCTGGATGCCGAAGGCGCGGTGCTGGCCCCGGCGAAGCTGTGGTGCGATACCAGCAGCACGGCGGAGTGCGTGGAAATCACCGAAGCAGTCGGGGGCGCGGCGCGTTGCATCGAAGTGGCTGGCAATCCGATCCTCGCCGGCTACACCGCGTCCAAATTGCCGTGGACGCGCAAGCACCGCCCGGAGGCCTATCGGCGCCTCGCCAAGATCCTGCTGCCGCACGATTACCTCAATTTCTGGCTAACGGGTGAAGCGTTCTGCGAATTCGGCGATGCGTCCGGCACCGGTTGGCTGGACGTGCGCACGCGGCAATGGTCGCCCGATATGTTGCGTGCGATCGATCCGGATCGCGATCTCTCACCGTGCCTGCCGCCCTTGGTCGACACTGCCAGCACGTTCACGATCAGGGCTGACCGCGCTGAACAGTTGGGCCTGGCCGCCGATACCCTGGTGGCTACGGGTGGTGGCGACAACATGATGGCGGCCATCGGTACCGGTTGCGTAGTGCCCGGCAGGCTGGTGATGAGCCTTGGCACGTCGGGCACGTTGTTCGCCTATTCCGACACGCCCGCAGTGGATCCGGAAGGCCGTTGGGCCGCTTTCTGCTCCTCCAGCGGTGGCTGGCTGCCGCTGATCTGCAC
>JBDTZK010000303.1:0-3676 GCA_040005195.1 Pseudoxanthomonas sp. | reverse complement strand
AAGGCATTCATCGCGTCGAACCCGGCACCCGGCTCACCATTGATGCCAGCGGCACCACTAGCACGCGTTACTACCTGCCGGAATACCCGTCCGACCTGCAAGGAAGCGACGAAAAACTGGCCGGCGACTTGCGCGAGCGCATTATCACCACGGTGCAGGATTTCAGGCCGCACGCGGACAGTGGTTGGGGTTGCTTTCTCAGTGGTGGCACCGACAGCAGCAGCATCGTCAGCATTCTCGCGCGCCAGGGTGGCGCACAGGTGCAGAGTTGCTCGATTGGTTTCCGCGAGGCCGGCTATGACGAGCTTGACTTTGCCCGACTGGCGGGCGAGGCCTGCGGTGCAAAACCACACCTGGCACAGGTCGACCACGAACGCGCGCTGGACCTGTTGGACTCGGTAATCCAGGCGTATGACCAACCATTCGGCAATGCGTCAGCGGTGCCTACGCTGGCCTGTGCGGAACTTGGTCAGGCGGAAGGTTTCTCGGTGATGCTGGGCGGTGATGGCGGCGACGAAATCTTCGGCGGCAACCAGCGTTATTCCAAAGACAAGGTCATGGAAAGCTTTTACCGCATGCCATCTCCACTCAAGGCGGCAGCGCGGGCAATCGGAAATGCAGTGGGGGGCGGCAACAACCACCTGCTCAACCGGATAAAGAATTTTACCCTCCGCTCGTCGCTACCCAATCCGGATCGTTTTTACACGGATGACTCCTTCGCTTCGGATTACTACGAACAACTGCTCACGCCTGAATTCCGTCAGCATGTGTCCAAAGACTCCTCGCTCGAACTCATGCGCGAGCTCTATGAAGAAGGTTCCCGAACCGATCAACTGCACCAGATCATGCGTCTGGATCTGTTGATGGCAATCGCCCAGAACGACCTGGTGAAAGTGCACCGCGCATGCAAGCATCATGGCGTGTCAGCGCGCTTCCCGTTCCTAGATCCTGCACTGGTGGAGTATTGCGGGCAGCTGGCCGCGACTCACAAGGTTCGTGGCTTGAAGAAGCGTTATTTGTTCAAACAGGCGATGGCGGACATCCTTCCGCAGGAAATCCTGCGCAAGCGCAAGCAGGGCTTCGGGCTACCAATTGCAATCTGGATGAAAGACGATCCTGCACTGCAGGCACGTGTGCGCGAAGTGCTACTGGATGATCGTACGCGTCAGCGCGGCTGGGTCAATCCGGACTTCATCGCGCAGCTGGTGGACCTGCACATGGCAGGCGGCTGGGACCATTCCACTGCAATCTGGCAGTTGCTGGTGCTCGAGCTGTGGATGCGGAGTTACATGGATGCTTGATGCTGTAAATACACAGCTAAGAGTGCTGATGGTGCTTGAGGCCGGCTATCCCGCGCTTCGTGGTGGTGGCGCTGAAGCACAGGTACGCACCCTGTCGCGGGCATTGCGCGCGCGCGGGCAACGGGTCACCGTGGTTGTTCCACGCCTGCACAGCGCGCCGCAGGAGAAAGTCGCACGGGTAGATGGCGTGCCGGTGTGCCGCCTGGACTATCCGCGTATTCCATTGCTGTCCGGACCATTCATGTGGCTCTACATGTTTGCGTTCCTTTACCGGCGCCGCCACCGCTACGATGTCTGGCACGTGCACATTGCACACCGACTCGCAGCGATCTGCGCGGTCATGGGCCACTGGCTGGACAAGCGCGTACTCACCAAGGTCTCCGGTTGGTGGGAATTGGAAAAAGGCACGCTTGCACCGCATCCAAGGCCCGTCAACCATCTTGCCTACCTCGCCCTGCGCGGGACCGAGAAATGGCAAGCCATCAGCCAGCGTATTGCGGACACACTGGTGGCACGGGGTATTCCTGAATCACGAATCTTCCGCATACCGAACGCGGTAGACACGCGGCGCTTTCAGCACATCACTCGAGTAGCAGAAGCGGCGCCGCGGTTTGTATTTATTGGCCGCATTGAAGCAGAGAAAGGCTTGGGGCCGTTGTTGCACGCATTCTCCAGCGTGTCCACAACCCATCCCACTGCTACCCTGTTGCTCGTTGGATCAGGCAGTCTGGAGACAGTGCTCAAAGCAGATGCCGAACGTCTGGGTATCGCTGACAAGGTGACCTTTGCAGGTCATCGCGACGACATCGAAACCCAGCTCGCAGATGGCAATCTGGGCGTGTTGTGCTCGCGCATCGAAGGGCTCTCCAATACATTACTTGAGTCCATGGCCTCCGGATTGCCGATGGTCGCCAGCCGCATCAGTGGCAATGAAGACTTCGTGCGCGACGGCGAGAATGGCTGGCTTTTCGACCTGGACGATGACGAAGGCCTTGCGCGCAGCTTGTCTGCCGCTGCGGCACTGACACCAACGCAAAGACTGGCCATGGGTGAATGCGCGCGTGAAACGGTGCTTCGCCAAGCCGGACTGGACGAAGTTCTGGACAATCTCATGCAGCTCTATCGCGGCACAGGCGAAACACTCGCTCCTGCATTCGCAAATAACCGGACTCCCTGAATCATGTGTGGAATTGCAGGTCTGGTAGTGGCACCTGGTCAAGCTGCACCATCCCCAGCGCTTGGCGAGCGCATGAATGCAGTCATTGTCCATCGCGGACCGGATAATGGCGGTGTGCACGCAGACGAACGCGCGCTGCTGGGCATGCGCCGCCTGTCGATCATCGACGTTGCAGGCGGCCACCAGCCACTGTATGGCGCCGACCGCCAGGTCTGCATCGTGTTCAATGGCGAGATCTACAACTACCGCGAACTACGCACTGGCCTGGAAAAAGACGGTCACTCGTTCCGTACGCACAGTGATACCGAAGTCATCCTGCAGGCTTATCTTCGGGATGGCGTCACTGCGTTCGAGAAACTGGACGGTATGTTTGGCATCGCCCTGTGGGACAAGCGTAACGGCGAACTGATCCTGGCGCGCGACCGCATGGGTGAAAAGCCCCTGTACTACACGCGCAACGACAACCGCTTGCTGTTTGGGTCGGAGATGAAATCGCTGATGCAGTCGCCCGACTGCCCCCGGGATGTAAATCCCGATGCGCTGCGCGCCTACCTCGCCTACGGTTACGTGCCAGCACCGGACAGCATTTTCAGCGGCGTGCACAAGCTTCCGCCAGCACATTACCTGCGCTATCGCGATGGGCAGATCAGCCTGCATCGTTACTGGCGCCCGTCGCTGGCCCAGAAAACCAATTTGAGCGAAGCGGAAGCAGGTGAAAAACTCGAGGAACTTCTGGACCACGCGGTCTCCAGCCGTCTGGTTTCGGACGTGCCGTTCGGAGCCTTCCTCAGCGGCGGGCTGGATTCGAGTACGGTCGTGGCGCTGATGGCGCGGCACATGTCGCAGCCTGTAAAGACCTTCACCATCGGCTTCAAGGAAGCCGCTTTCAGCGAACTCGACGATGCTCGCCGCGTAGCCAACCATCTCGGCACCGAGCACCAGGAACTGGTTGTCGATCCTGATGCGGTGCAACTGATTTCGAAGCTGGCCTGGCATTTTGACGAGCCCTTCGCCGACTCTTCCGCGGTGCCCACCTTCCTAGTATCGGAGCTCGCGGCCAAACAGGTGAAGATGGTGCTGACCGGCGATGGCGGCGACGAGATGTTCGGCGGCTATGATCGCTACTTGCGGCTGATGAAGCTGGAAAAGCTGGGCGGGCTGCGTGTACCGGGTGCCAGCGTCTTGAAACTTGCCGGCA
>JBDTZK010000013.1:0-12442 GCA_040005195.1 Pseudoxanthomonas sp. | reverse complement strand
ACCAATGCATGGTCGGCTTCGCGCGCGGGCGCCGGGATCGCCACCGGCTGGGTGAAATCAGCGCAGACCGGCAACACCTCGATATCATCGAACTCGCAATCCAGCCGCTCGACGCTGGCCAGCAATGCACTGCGCGAAATCTCGATGGGCGTGTACGCGACAGGATCCTCAAGCGCATCCAGCAGGATGCGCGTCTTGCGCCCGCTGCCACTGCCGTATTCGACCACGTGCGCACGCGGCCCGACGGCACTGGATATTTCCCCTGCGCTGTCCTGGAGTAACGCCAGCTCCACCGTGGTCAGGTAGTACTCGGGTTGGCGGGTGATCTCTTCAAACAGCTCCGAGCCGCGTTGGTCGTAGAAATACTTGGAGGGCAGTCGCTTCGGTGTTTGCGCAAGCCCGGCCAGCACATCGCCGCTTATGTCGTCGGGCGAGGGTTGCAGGTCGGTCAGCTTGAGTGCGGCATTCATGTTGCGTCCTTGGCCAGGCGGATTCCGGAAAATTGCCAGCGGGTGGGAGGAGGAAAGAAATTCCGGTAGCTGGCGCGCACGTGGTCGCGCGGCGTGACGCAGCTGCCGCCACGCAATACACACTGGCCGCTCATGAACTTGCCGTTGTACTCACCCAGCGACCCGGGCAGCGGTCGAAACCCGGGGTAAGGGGTATAGGCCGTGGAGGTCCACTCCCAGACATCACCAAACAGCTGCTGCAGGCCGGTGGACGCGCTGCCAGCCAAAGCCTGCGGATGCAGCGCATCGCTTTCCACGAAGTTGCCTTCCAAGGCAGCGCCTGCCGCAGCCTGTTCCCATTCGGCCTCGGTTGGCAGGCGTGCACCGGCCCAGCGCGCAAACGCGTCCGCCTCGAACTGGCTCACGTGGCAAACCGGTGCGTGTGGATCCAGCTCGCGCCATCCCGCCAGAGTGAATTCACGCGGCTCGTGCGCATGCCAGTAGAGCGGCCGACGCTGGGCCTGTGCCTGCAGTCGTTCCCAGCCCTCGCTCATCCACAGCGCGACGTTGTCATATCCACCGTCGTCAACGAAGGCCAGGTACTCGCCATTGCTCACCGGGCGACTGGCCAGCGCATGCGCGGCGACCAGCACGCGATGGCGCGGCGCTTCGTTGTCGAATGCGAATGCAGCCGCCTGTGGCCACGGCGACGCACCCATCTCGATGATGCCTTCGTCACGTGCAATCCAGCGCACGCTGCTAGGGCTGGAAGCGCGATGGTGGATCAGATCATCGCGATACGCCGGATGCAATGGGTTGTACCAGAATGCATGCTTGATGTCGGTCAGCAACAGCTCCTGGTGTTGCTGCTCGTGATGCGTACCCATCAACAATACCTGGGCCACGGCTTGTTCCAGGTCACCCGCGTCAAGGCGCCGCGCAATGCGCGCATCGACTTCCGCACGGTAGTCAAGCACCTGCGCCAGCGAGGGCCGCGACACCACACCGCGGCGCGGACGCGCATGCATCGGGCCGACGGTCTGGTAGTAGCTGTTGAACAGGAAATCCCACTGTGCATCCACCGCCACATAGCCAGGCTGTGCGGCCAGCACGAAGCGCTCGAAAAACCATGTGCTGTGTGCCAGGTGCCATTTACTGGGGCTGGCGTCTTCCATGCTCTGCACCATCGCATCCTCTGCTGACAGAGGCGCGGCTAGTGCGACACTACGTGCGCGCACTGCACTGAAACGCTGCGCAAGCACGCGCGGGTCTTGGGTGTCGGCCGGGGCGGCGGCAACAGGGGCGGGTGAGGCAGGCATGTGTAAAGCATAGACAGCAGAGGTAAAGCCGATGTGAGGCGTTATTTATCTCGCACACTGGAACACGCCTTAAAATAGGCCATGCCCATCACCAACTCGACCTGCGCAAGCACGCTCCCGGATTCGTTGACGGATGCCGCCGGAAAGTTCGTGCGTGCCAGCGAAACGCTGACGCTCGATTCTGCCTCGCAGGGGCCACGACTTCGCGCCGTGCTGGACGCTGGCCAGGCAGCCCTGGTCGCAGGCACGGCACCTTGGATGCTGCCCTTCACCGAGTGGGAAGCGCGCATTGAAGCCCTGCGCAGTCTGGCCGCCGACACGTTGTTCGAAAGCGACACGGAGGGCGTGGCGATGGTGCCCTCGGTGGCATTCGCGCTTGCCACGGCCGCGCGCAACCTGCCTCTGCTCACAGGCGATGTAGTGCTGGTACTGGACGCGCAGTTCCCTTCCAACCTGCTGCCGTGGCAACAACGCGGTGTGGAGACCGGTGCGCGCGTCGTGGCCGCGCAACGGCGCGAAGGACAGGGCTGGACCGACGCATTGATGCGCGCGTGGGATGCAACGCCCGGCGTGCGCGTGGTGAGCGTGCCGCAGGCGCACTGGCACGACGGCGCGCTACTGGATATCGACCGCGTCGCTGCGCGCGCGCAGCAAGAACAGGTCGCGCTGGTGCTGGATCTGAGCCAGAGCCTGGGCGCGATGCCCGCACGACTGGCGCAGTGGCAACCGGATTTCGTTGCCTCGGTCGGGCACAAGTGGCTACTGGGTCCGCACGGACTGGCCTGGCTGTGGGTCGCGCCTCGCTGGCGCGTACAGGGCGCGAGCCTGGACCAGCATTGGCAGGCGCGTGATGCCGGCGATGACTGGGTGTTTCCTGCCGATGCCGCGCCACCCTGCCGTCGCGGTGCACGACGCTTCGATGCCGGTGGCGTCGCCGATCCGTTGCGGCTGGCAATGTCAGCGGCGGCCCTCGGCCAGGTACAAGCCTGGGGGGTTGAAAATATTTCGCGACGCCTGGGTCAGCTGACTGCGTCGCTGGATCACGCACTCGACGCACACGGACTCGAGGCATGGAAAACGCCCGGACACGCGCCCCACTTCACCGCGCTGCGGGCGCCTGACGAGAGGCAACTGGATAGGGCGGCCGACGCACTGCATCAACACGGACTGATATGCACGCGGCGCGCGGGACTGTTACGCATTGCACCGCACTTGCACGCCGACGAAATGGACATGGCAAAGGTGGCGCGCCTCATCGCTGACCTCATGCGCGCCTGAGCGGGGCGTTTTTTCAGTGCCGCGCGGCCAGGCGCAAGCCACGCGGCGTCAACGCGCGCTCGATGAGTTCGAATCCGCCCTGCACCAGCAGCGCGAGCACCGCCGCCGGCACCGCACCTTCCAGGATCAGGCCGATATCATCCAGGCGGATACCGGCCAGTATCGGCTGGCCATAACCACCAGCCCCGATCAGCGCGCCCAACGTCGCCGTGCCCACGTTGATCACTGCGGCGATCTTGATCCCGGCCAGGATCGTGCGCAGCGCCAGCGGCAGTTCTATGCGCCATAGCCGCGTACGTGGCGGCAGACCGATTGCCGCGGCGGTTTCGCGCAGCTCAAGTGGAATTCCGGTCAGCCCGGCCTGTGTGTTGCGCACCACTGGCAGCAGGCTGTACAGGAACAAGGCGGCAATGGCGGGTTTGGCCCCGATACCAAACAGCGGGATCATGAACACGAACACCGCCAGCGAAGGCAGCGTCTGCAACACGCCGGTCAACGACAGGATCACCTGGCCAGTGCTTGCGTGCCGCGCGGCGAATACGCCCAGCGGCAGCGCCACCAGTAACGCCAGCCCCAGCGAAATGCCGACCAGCCCCAGGTGTTCCCACGTGCGTTGCCAGATACGCGCGGCACGCCCGCTGGTTTCCGTCGCCGCGACGCCCAGCCAGTCGGCCGCGACCTGCGCTTCCTTGCGATGCTGCAGCTTCACCTGTGCATTGAGCTTCTGCATGGTGGCCGCATCGATCCGCCCGCCCATTCCCTGTAGCGCGTCGAGCCACGCCGGCGCACGCTGGGCCAGGTCGGCTCGATACAGGTAGACCGCCTCGTAGGCAGGAAAATAGTGCAGATCGTCCTGCAACACACGTAGTCGGTAGTACGGAATTTCCGCATCGGTGCTGTAAAGATCGGTCGCCTCGATCGCACCGCTGGCCAGCCCCCGATAGGCCAGGTCGTGGTCCAGTCCGTCCGGCCGCTGCGGCAATTGATAGGCATCACGAAGGCCCGGCCAACCGTCGGCGCGCTGCATGAACTCGTTGCTCAAGCCAAGCTTGAGCGCCGGATGTGCGCGCAGATCCGACAGACGCGAAATGCCCAGCGCCTGCGCGTGATCCTCGTGCATGCCCAAGGCATAGGTATTGTCGAAACCCAGCGGCGCCGTCATCGCCAGACCACGTTCGGCCAGCGCCTTGTCCAGCGCGGCGCGATCAGCACCCGGCATCTGCAACAGCTCCTCGGCCAGGGTGCCGGTGTATTCGGCATAGACATCGATGGAGCCATCCTGCAGCGCACGCCACAGGATGCGGGTGCCGCCAAGCTGGCGCCGGTGTTCCACTTCCACACCCGCCTGTCGACTGCCCGCCTGTAGACCCAAGGCGACGCCGATCTCGCCCAGGATCACCGCTTCGGTGAAATTCTTGGAGCCGATCACGACCCTCTTGTCCGCTTGTGCCATTGCAGCCGTTGACTGCAACAACAGCCACAGAGCGAGCAGCGCGAAACGCTTCACGCGCTGGCCTGCAGGCTGCGCTGCGCAGTCATGAAATCACGCACGAACGGCTCCGCTGGCGTATCCAGCAGTTCGCGTGCTGTGCCTTGCTGCAGAACGCGACCGTCGCGCAATAACACCAGGGTGTCGCCCAGGTACGCGGCCTCGGCGACGTCATGGGTTACCAGAACCACGGTCTTGCCAAGACGTGCAAACAACTCGCGCATCTGGGTCTGCAGTTCATGGCGAACGATCGGATCCAGCGCGCCCAGCGGTTCGTCCAGCAACAGGACCGCCGGATCCAGCATCAACGCACGGATCAAGCCGACCCGCTGGCGCTGGCCGCCGGATAGCTCGGCCGGATAACGCGATAACGCATCGAATGGCAGCCTGCACAACGCGGCAAGCTCATGCAGTCGTGCGTCGATCCGCGTCGCGTCCCATCCCAGCGTGCGTGCCAGCAACGCGGCGTTGCCCGACCCCGTCAGGTGCGGGAACAGCCCGCCTTCCTGGATCACGTAGCCGATGCGTCGGCGCTGTTCGAGCAGGGTCTCCCGCCGCAACGGTGTGCCATCGAAACGCACCTCGCCACTGTCTGGCCACTCCAGTCCGACCAGCATGCGCAGCACACTCGACTTGCCCGCGCCACTGGGGCCGATCAGCGCGGTAGTGCGCCCGGCGGTGATCGACAGATCAATGCCGTCGAGGGCGATCGTGGCGCCGTAGTGTTTGCGGACTTCGTGAAGTTCGAACATGCGGTGAGGATAGCGGAGCTGGCGCGGGGCGCAGTGTGAAGCCATCGCGGGGTGCGAGTGGCTGCGCGATGCATGCGTGCGCGATTACGACTCGCGCGCCATCCCCACCGCCATCATCTGCAAGGCCACGGCTTCCGCGGCCCGGATCCCATCCACGCCCGCTGACAAAATGCCGCCCGCATAGCCAGCACCTTCGCCCGCGGGAAACAGACCGCGCGTGTTGAGGCTCTGTCCGTCGACGCCACGGGTCATGCGCACCGGGGAAGAGGTGCGCGTCTCCACGCCGGTGAGGATCGCGTCGTCCATCGCAAATCCCTTGATCTGCTTGTCGAAGGCCGGCAAGGCTTCGCGGATCGCGTCGATGGCATAGCGTGGCAACGCGCTGGACAGGTCACCCAGGGTCACGCCGGGTGTATAGGAAGGCTGCACCGTGCCGAATTCATGCGACGCACGCTGGCGCAGGAAATCGCCGACCAACTGTCCCGGCGCGTCGTAAGTTTCGCCACCCAACCGATACGCCTGTTCTTCCCAATGCCGCTGAAGGGCTATCCCGGCCAGCGGACTGCCGCTGGGATCGAACTCTGCGTAATCCTCAGGCGTGATGCCGACCACGATGGCGGCATTGGCATTGCGTTCGTTCCGCGAGTACTGGCTCATGCCGTTGGTGACCACGCGGCCCGGCTCGCTGGCCGCTGCCACCACAGTGCCGCCAGGACACATGCAGAAGCTGTAGACCGAACGCCCGTTGCGGCAGTGGTGCACGAGTTTGTAATCCGCTGCACCGAGCAACGGATGCCCCGCCTGGGGGCCGAAACGCGCGCGGTCGATCAAGGATTGCGGGTGTTCTATGCGGAAGCCCACCGAGAATGGCTTGGCTTCCAGAAACACACCGCGCTCATGCAGCATGAAGAAGGTGTCGCGCGCGCTGTGGCCCAAGGCCATGACCACGTGATCGGCGCGCAGCTCGCTGCCATCGGCCAGCACCACGCCGCGTACGTGGCGCGTGCCTGCGGCATCGGTTTCCACCTGCAGGTCATCAACGCGGTGCGAGAAGCGTATCTCCCCGCCCAGCGCTTCGATGTCGGCGCGCATGCTTTCGACCATCGACACCAGCCGGAACGTGCCGATATGTGGCTTGCTGACGTAGAGAATTTCCTCCGGCGCACCGGCCTTGACGAATTCAGTCAGCACCTTGCGGCCGTAATGGCGCTTGTCGCTGATCTGGCTGTACAACTTGCCGTCAGAGAAGGTGCCCGCGCCGCCTTCGCCAAACTGCACGTTGGATTCGGGATTGAGGATCTTCTTGCGCCACAGGCCGAACGTATCCACGGTCCGTTCGCGCACGTTCTTGCCGCGCTCCAGGATGATTGGCCGCAGTCCCATCTGCGCCAGGATCAATCCGGCGAACAGTCCGCACGGGCCCATGCCAACGACGATCGGGCGCAGCGCCTGCTGCGAGCCGGCGGTAGCGACCGGTTTGTAGGTGGTGTCCGGCGTCGGCACGACCTTGCCGTCCGCCGCTTCGTCATCCACCTGTAACCGCGCCAGGATGTCGGCTTCGCGCGGGGTCTCCACGTCCACCGCATAAATCAGCGTGATCGCCCCCCGCTTGCGCGCGTCATAGCTGCGCTTGGCGACGGTGAAGCCGGTCAATTCGTCAGCCGCAATACCCAGCCGCGCGACGATGGCCGCCGGCAATGCGGCATCGTCGTGGTCGAGGGGAAGCTTGAGATCGGTCAGTCGAATCATGGGGGCCTTCTGGAGGACGGATTCTAACGTTGCCAGCGGCGCAACGTTTCGGGCCGCGTTGATGCGGGGCGACCAGAACACGCGTCCTGGCCTCGATTTCCTGCCCCTCCACTGCCGAGGCATTTGACGCTCCGCCACCTGCACGCAAGAATCGGGGTCCTGCGTGGCCGTGTTGTTTGCGTGCGCCCCTTGCCTATTTCGTCTCGCGGGAATGCGCGGGCATCACCGATTCCCTGGAGAGCTCCTTGCACAGGCGCGATTTCCTGACCTTCAGTAGCCTGACCCTTGGCGGGCTCATGGTGCCGTCCTGTTTCGGCCAGGCCATTGCGGCCGAACAACTGCAATCCACGCTGGATGTCAGTTTGAAGAAAAGCCTGGCCGATGCGGCGATGGCCGCGGCGACCGAATCGGGCGCCAGCTACTGCGACGTACGCGTGGGGCGCTATTTGCGCCAGTTCGTGATCACCCGCGAGGACAAGGTGCAGAACGTGGTCAACACCGAGTCCACCGGTGTCGGCATCCGCGTGATCGCCAACGGCGCCTGGGGCTTTGCGGCCACCAACGATCTTTCCAGCGCCAGCGTAGCCACGGCCGCTCGCCAGGCAGCGGCGATCGCCAAGGCCAATGCCAAGAGCCAGACCGCGCCGGTGCAGCTGGCACCGGTGAAGGGCGTCGGCGAAGTGTCGTGGCGCACGCCGATCAAGAAGAATGCGATGGAAGTGCCCTTGAAGGACAAGGTGGAGCTGCTGTTGGGCGTGAACGCCGCCGCGACCGCTGCTGGCGCGGACTTTGTCAATTCGATGCTGTTTCTGGTCAACGAACAGAAATACTTCGCCAGCACTGATGGCTCCTACATCGACCAGGACGTGCACCGTATCTGGTTGCCCTTCACCGCCACCGCCATCGACAAGGCCAGCGGCAAGTTCCGTACCCGCGAAGGGCTGTCCTCGCCGATGGGTATGGGCTACGAATACCTGGATGCCGATCCTTCCGGCAAGTTCGTCCTTCCCGGCGGCGTCGTCGCCTATGGCCGCTCTTACGACGTACATGCCGATGCGGCGGCCGCCGCACGGCAGGCGCGCGAGAAGCTGAAGGCGCCGTCCGTCAAGCCGGGCAAGTACGACCTGGTGCTGGACCCGTCCAATCTGTTCCTGACCATCCACGAGAATGTGGGCCATCCGCTGGAACTGGACCGCGTGCTGGGCTACGAAGCCAATTACGCCGGCACCAGCTTCGCCACGCTGGACAAGCGCGACGCCGGCTTCCAGTACGGTAGCGAGCAGGTCAACATTTTCGCCGACAAGACCCAGCCCGGCAGCCTGGGTGCGGTGGGCTACGACGACGAAGGCGTGAAGACCGGGCGTTGGGACCTGATTGCCAACGGCAAGCTGGTGGATTACCAGGCCACGCGCGACCAGGCGCATCTGCTGCAGCACGAACAGTCCCACGGCTGCAGCTACGCCGATTCGTGGAACAGCGTGCAGTTCCAGCGCATGGCCAACGTGTCGCTGGCGCCCGGCAAGACGCCGTTGACGGTGGAACAGATGATCGGCGACGTGCAGAACGGCATCTACATCCATGGCCGTGGTTCGTATTCCATCGACCAGCAACGCTACAACGCGCAGTTCGGCGGCCAGTTGTTCTTCGAGATCAAGGGCGGCAAGGTCACCCGCCAGATCGAGGACGTGGCCTACCAGATCCGCACCCCCGAATTCTGGAACGCCTGCGCCGCTATTTGCGATGAACGCGACTTTCGCCTGGGAGGCTCGTTCTTCGATGGCAAGGGTCAACCCGGCCAGGTTTCCGCGGTTTCCCATGGCTCGGCGACCACGCGCTTCAACGGCATCAATGTCATCAATACGGCGCGGTCATTGAGCTAATTGCAGCAAAGCCGCACCTGGCGTCGCTGCGAAGGGTAAAGTCGGCCGCGCTGCGGCCTGCGAAGGGTGACGCATGCCACGCTTGACTGTTGCCAGCGCCATCGGCGCGACTTCACAGACCGCAGCGCGGGCGAATTTCCATCGTCTCTATGCCAAAAGTCATTTGACGGCACTGGGCATGGCGGCAAGAATCCAGTCATGCAAACCTGAAATCGTTGCATGCCGCGCGAACGGGCTTGTTCCGTGTTCAAGCTTGCCCCGTACCTTCTCGTTCGCAACCCATTCCTTTACAGACAACTCCCGCGCATTGCGGGCATCACCGGTGGAGAGCTGCCTTGCACAGACGCGATTTCCTGACCTTCAGTAGCCTGACCCTTGGCGGGCTCATGGTGCCGTCCTGTTTCGGCCAGGCCATTGCGGCCGAACAACTGCAATCCACGCTGGATGTCAGTTTGAAGAAAAGCCTGGCCGATGCGGCGATGGCCGCGGCGACCGAATCGGGCGCCAGCTACTGCGACGTACGCGTGGGGCGCTATTTGCGCCAGTTCGTGATCACCCGCGAGGACAAGGTGCAGAACGTGGTCAACACCGAGTCCACCGGTGTCGGCATCCGCGTGATCGCCAACGGCGCCTGGGGCTTTGCGGCCACCAACGATCTTTCCAGCGCCAGCGTAGCCACGGCCGCTCGCCAGGCAGCGGCGATCGCCAAGGCCAATGCCAAGAGCCAGACCGCGCCGGTGCAGCTGGCACCGGTGAAGGGCGTCGGCGAAGTGTCGTGGCGCACGCCGATCAAGAAGAATGCGATGGAAGTGCCCTTGAAGGACAAGGTGGAGCTGCTGTTGGGCGTGAACGCCGCCGCGACCGCTGCTGGCGCGGACTTTGTCAATTCGATGCTGTTTCTGGTCAACGAACAGAAATACTTCGCCAGCACTGATGGCTCCTACATCGACCAGGACGTGCACCGTATCTGGGCGCCGATGACGGTCACCGCCATCGACAAGGCCAGCGGCAAGTTCCGCACCCGCGATGGTCTTTCATCGCCGATGGGCCTGGGTTTCGAATACCTGGATGGCGCGGCGTCGGGCAAGTTCGTCTCGCCCAACGGCGTGGTCAATTACGGCCAGTCCTACGACATGAAGGAAGATGCGATTGCCGCCGCCAAGCAGGCGCGCGAAAAACTGAAGGCACCTTCAGTCAAACCGGGCAAGTACGATCTGGTGCTCGATCCGTCGCACACCTGGCTGACCATCCACGAGTCGGTCGGCCATCCGCTGGAACTGGATCGCGTGCTGGGCTACGAGGCCAACTATGCCGGCACCAGCTTCGCCACTCTGGACAAGCGTGAAGCGCGCTTCCAGTACGGCAGCGACAAGGTCAACCTGGTTGCCGACAAGACCCAGGTGGGCAGTCTGGGCGCGGTCGGCTACGACGACGAAGGCGTCAAGACCAAAAAGTGGGACCTGATCAGCAACGGCAAGCTGCTCGATTACCAGGCCATCCGCGATCAGGCCCATATCCTGGGCAAGACCGAGTCCGACGGCTGCTGCTACGCCGATTCCTGGAGCAGCGTTCAGTTCCAGCGCATGGCCAACGTGTCGCTGCAGGCCGGCAAGGACAAGCTGAGTGTCGCCGACATGATCAAGGACGTGGAGAACGGCATCTACATCGTTGGTGACGGCTCCTTCTCCATCGACCAACAGCGCTACAACGCGCAGTTCGGTGGCCAGCTGTTCTACGAAATCAAGAACGGCAAGCTGGGCCCGATGATCGAAGACGTGGCCTACCAGATCCGCACCCCCGAATTCTGGAACGCCTGCGTCGGCGTCTGTGACGAAAGCGACTACCGTCTCGGCGGCTCGTTCTTCGACGGCAAAGGCCAGCCCAGCCAGGTGTCCGCCGTGTCGCACGGTTCCAGCACCGCGCGCTTCAACGGCATCAATGTCATCAACACCGCGCGCTCGCTCGGCTGATCGAATCCAGGAGAACACCACACAATGAGCATCCTCACCGAAGAGCAAGCCAAGGCCATCCTGGACAAAGTCATCGCCCTGTCCAAGGCCGACGAATGCACCGCCTCGCTGTCCGGTTCAATCGACGGCAACATCCGCTTCGCCCTGAACAACGTGTCCACCAGCGGCATCGTCACCAATACCGATCTGGCCGTGCAGGTGGCGTTCGGCAAGCGCGTGGGCGTGGCCACGATCAATGAATTCGACGACGGCGCGCTGGAGCGCGTGGTCCGTCGGGCCGAGGATCTGGCCAAGCTGGCGCCGGAAAATCCCGAGTTCATGCCCGCCGTCGAAAAGCAGGCCTACAAACCCACCGCCACCTTCAGCCAGGCCACCGCCGACATCACTCCGGAATACCGTGCCCAGGTCGCCGCCGATTCCATCGGCCCGTGCCGCGCGGAGAAACTCATCGCCGCCGGCTTCTTGCAGGACGGTCAGAGTTTCGTCGCCTTCGCCAACAGCAAGGGCAATTTCGGCTACCAGCGTGCGACCAGCCTGGACTACACCTGCACTGTGCGCACCGAGGACGGCCGCGGTTCGGGCTGGGTCGGCCGCAACCTGCAGGACTCGACTTCGTTCAAGGCCGGCAGCGACGTGCGCACCGCCATGCGCAAGGCCAGCGAATCGGCCGAAGCCAAGGCACTGGAACCGGGCAAGTACACGGTCATTCTGGAACCTGCCGCCGCTGCGGGCCTGATTTCCTTCATGATGAATTTCTTCGACGCACGCTCGGCTGATGAAGGTCGCAGCTTCCTGTCCAAGAAGGGCGGTGGCAACAAGATCGGCGACCAGGTCTACGACCCGCGCGTCAACATCAGCGCCGATCCCTGGTATCCCGGTGCCGAAGTGATGCCGTGGGACCAGGAAGGCCTGCCGCGCGAGAAGACCGCCATTGTGGAAAACGGCAAGGTCGCCAACCTGGAATATTCGCGCTACTGGGCGCAGAAGCAGGGCAAGCGCGCCACCGGTTCGGGCGGCAACCTGTTGATGTCTGGCGGCACCAAGTCCACCGCCGACCTGGTCAAGGGCACACAGAAGGGCATTCTGGTCACCCGCACCTGGTACATCCGCATGGTCGATCCGCAGACCGTGCTGCTGACCGGCCTGACCCGCGACGGCACGTTCTATATCGAGGATGGCGAGATCAAGTATCCGATCAAGAACTTCCGCTTCAACGAATCGCCGGTGATCATGCTCAACAACATCGAAGAGATCGGCAAGCCCATCCGCGTGGGTGATGACGAGTCGCCATTCGTGATGATGATTCCGCCGATGAAGCTGCGCGACTTCACCTTCACGTCGCTGTCTGACGCGGTCTAATCGCCACCGTCCCGGTCGGGGTTGCGACCGGGACTTCGCATGAGAACGTAATGTCGATTTTCAAAGGTTTGCGCACCGTCATTTATCAGGTCAAGGACCTCGACGTGGCCAAACACTGGTATGCAAAAGCGCTGGGCACTGAAGCCTATTTCGATGAACCGTTCTACGTCGGTTTCAACGTCGGTGGATTCGAACTG
>JBDTZK010000302.1:0-3689 GCA_040005195.1 Pseudoxanthomonas sp. | reverse complement strand
CCGGCTACGACGCGGTCAGCCTGCAGCCGAACTCCGGCGCGCAAGGCGAATACGCCGGCCTGCTGGCGATTCGCGCCTACCACCGTTCGCGCGGTGACGACCATCGCGATATCTGCCTGATCCCGGAATCCGCGCACGGTACCAACCCGGCGTCGGCACAGTTGTGCGGCATGCAGGTCGTCGTTACCAAATGCGACGCCAACGGCAACGTGGATGTCGACGATATCCGCCGTAACGCGGAGAAATACAGCGACCGTCTCGCAGCACTGATGATCACCTACCCGTCCACGCATGGCGTGTTCGAGGAAGACATCGTCGCCATCTGCGAGATCGTGCACGCACATGGCGGACAGGTGTATACCGACGGCGCCAACATGAACGCGCTGGTCGGCGTGGCCAAGCCCGGCAAGTGGGGTTCGGATGTTTCCCATCTCAACCTGCACAAGACGTTCTGCATTCCGCACGGCGGCGGCGGCCCAGGCGTCGGCCCGTGCGCGGTGAAGTCGCACCTGGCGCCGTTCCTGCCGCGCGCAACCCCTCTCCCGCTTGCGGGAGAGGGAAATGTTCGCGCAGCGAACGAGGGTGAGGGCGCGGCTGTCGGAATGGTGTCTGCCGCAGCCTTCGGCTCCGCCTCCATCCTCCCCATCAGCTGGATGTACATCACCCTCATGGGCACCGAAGGCCTGCGCAAGGCCACACAGGTCGCGTTGCTCAATGCCAACTACATCGCCAGGCAACTGGCACCGCATTACGAGACCCTGTACACCGGTCGCAATGGATTGGTCGCACATGAATGCATCCTCGACCTGCGCCCGCTCAAGGATGCCACCGGCGTCGGCGCCGAAGATGTCGCCAAGCGCCTGATCGACTTCGGCTTCCACGCGCCCACGCTGAGTTTCCCGGTCGCCGGCACCCTGATGGTGGAACCGACCGAAAGCGAATCGCAGCATGAACTCGACCGCTTCATTGCCGCCATGATCGAGATCCGCAACGAGATCCGTGCGATTGAAGACGGTCGCCTGGATGCCGAGGACAATCCGCTCAAGCACGCGCCGCATACCGCGACGATGGTGATGGCCAGCGAATGGACCCACGCCTACCCGCGGGAACTGGCTGCGTTCCCGTTGGCCACGCTGAAGCTGCAGAAATACTGGCCGCCGGTAGCACGCGTGGACAACGTGCATGGCGACAAGAATGTGTTCTGCAGTTGCATTCCGATCAATGAATTCGCCGGTGAGATCGAGGCGTTCAGCGAACCGGACGTGATGTAGCAACCGATCCACGCCTGCAATGCCAGAGGCCCCGCTTGCGGGGCCTTTTCTTGTTGCGCCATGGGACAGGACGTCGACAGCGGGACTTCTACGCGGATAGACAGGGGGTTAACACCCGCGCGATCAGCATGCCCTGACCTCCTCTTCGTTCCCTGGATAGACGCACATGGCCAGCCGCACTCCCGCTAGCAAGCCCACCCGGAAACCCACATCCGCCAAATCCGATCCTGCCGCGTCCAGCATTCGCGGACAGGGCGACGAACGCCATGAACAGGCAGGCGGTACGCATCCGCCACTCACCACCAACCAGGGCATACCGGTCAGCGACAACCAGAACTCCTTGCGCGCAACGCCACGTGGACCGACCTTGCTCGAAGACTTCGTGCTGCGCGAGAAGATCACCCATTTCGACCATGAACGCATTCCCGAGCGCATCGTGCATGCGCGTGGCACCGCGGCCCATGGTTATTTCGAGCTGACGAAATCGTTGAAGCAGTACACCACGGCGAAGATCCTGACTGAAACCGGCAAACGCACGCCGTTGTTCACGCGCTTCTCCACCGTTGCCGGAGGTGCGGGCTCGGTGGATACGCCGCGCGATGTGCGTGGTTTCTCGGTCAAGTTCTACACCAGCGAAGGCAACTGGGACCTGGTCGGCAACAACATCCCCGTGTTCTTTATCCAGGATGCAATCAAATTTCCAGACGTGGTGCATTCGGTGAAAATGGAACCCGACCGCGGTTATCCGCAGGCCGGCAGCGCGCATGACACCTTCTGGGATTTCATTTCGCTTACGCCGGAAGCCATGCACATGATCATGTGGGCGATGAGCGACCGCACCATCCCGCGTTCGCTGCGCACCATGGAAGGCTTCGGCATCCATTCGTTCCGTCTGCTGGATGCGAAAGGCAACTCGACGTTCGTCAAATTCCACTGGCGCCCGAAACTGGGCATACAGTCCACGGTGTGGGACGAGGCAGTCAAGCTGCAGTCGGCGGACAACGACTTCCATCGCCGCGATCTGTTCGAGTCGATCCAGGCCGGCGCGTTCCCCGAATGGGAACTGGCGGTGCAGCTGTTCACCGAAGAAGAAGCCGATGCCTTCCCGTTCGACCACCTGGACTCGACCAAGCTGATCCCCGAAGAACTGGTGCCACTGACCGTGATCGGGCGCATGGTGCTCGACCGCTGGCCGGACAATTTCTTCGCCGAGACCGAACAGGTCGCGTTCTGCCCGGCCAACATCGTGCCCGGCATCGACTTCAGCAATGATCCGCTGTTGCAAGGCCGTTTGTTTTCCTACCTGGACACGCAGCTGTCACGACTGGGCGGACCCAATTTCCACCAGATCCCGATCAATGCACCCAAGTGCCCATTCGCCAACCTGCAACGTGATGGCCATATGCAGATGGGCGTGCCCAAGGGCCGCGTGAACTACGAACCCAGTTCGCTGCAGGCTGATTCACCACGCGAAACCGCGCAGGGTTTCCGCAGTCACGCCACCGCGCCCGATGATGGCGTCAAGGGTCGGGTGCGTGCGGAAAGTTTCGCCGACCATTATTCGCAGGCACGCATGTTCTTCCGCAGCCAGACCAAGCCGGAACAGGCACACATGGCCTCTGCACTGGTGTTTGAATTATCAAAGGTCGAAACCCAGCACGTGCGTGAAGCAATCGTCGGTCATCTGCGCCACATCGATCCTGATCTGGCACAACGCGTCGCCGATGGCCTGGGAATGGAGGCACTGCCACCGGCACCCGCCGCTGCCGTCGCGCCCAGCGACATGCCTGCGTCGCCTGCCTTGCAGATTATCGGCAAGATGAAGGACACGCTGGAAGGACGCTGTGTGGGCATCCTCATCAGTGACGGTTCGGATGCCGCCACGATCAAGGCCCTGCGCAAGGCAGTCGAGGCAGCAGGTGCTCGCGTGAAGATCGTTGCACCCAAGGTGGGTGGCGCAAAGCTGAGCGACGGCAAGAAAATGCCTGCCGACGGACAACTGGCGGGTACACCCTCGGTCGTGTTCGATGCCGTCGCGGTGGTGCTCTCCGAAGAGAGCGGCAAACTACTCGCCAAGGAAGGTGCTGCAGTGGATTTCGTTCGCGATGCCTTTGGTCATCTCAAAGCGATTGCCGCCGATGCCGGTGCGATGGCCGTATTGAAAGCCGGTAATGTGGGCAAGGACAAAGGCGTGGTCGATGCCGGCGATATCAAGGCCTTCATCACTGCGGCCAAGACGCGGCAATGGGCGCGCGAGCCCAAGGTGCGCACGCTGGCCTGAGCCCTCACCGGTCACGCGCTACGTATTCATGCGTGAACTGAAATGCATCCGGTGGGCTTGGCCCATCGGATGCTCCATTGCCGATGCTCCATTGCCGATGCTCCATTGCCGATGCTCCATTGCCGATGCTCCATTGC
>JBDTZK010000301.1:0-3689 GCA_040005195.1 Pseudoxanthomonas sp. | reverse complement strand
CCTGCTCGGCTTCGTGGTGATGCTGCTGCTCTCGCTACGTGTGCTGCTGATGAATCACGCTCAGCTCCAGTCGTTGTCCACGCGCTGGATCAACGGTGAGCGATCGGTTGGCCTCTGGTTTGACGGACCGCTGTTTCTCTACAGCCTTTCCTACGTGGTGGCGGCGCTCATGCTGGTGCGTCGCTATCGCCGCCTCCTGCTCGAGCACCGCTCCGACGCTGACCGGATGTCGCTGCGCTGGCTGGACGTGATGGCGATCTGCCAGATGCTGATCTGGGGCGTCGGCATCGTGCAATCGGTGACGTATCTGCCGATCGTCAATTACGGCTTGCTGTTCGGGCTGGTGGCTGCGTGGGTGTGCGTGGTCGGCTGGTTCAGCCTCGGCCAACCACCGGTCATCGGCGAACCCGCCGCGCCCGAAGCAGGGACAGTGGAGATCGCGCCAGCCGGGGACGACGCCCGCTTCGAAGCAGTGGAAGTGCGTCTTTCCCAATTGATGAGCGGCAATGAAGCGCTGTACCTCGAACCGGCCCTGACCATCGGCCAGGTGGCCAAGCGCAGCGGCTATCCGGAGTATCTGGTGTCGTCGGTGATCAACCGCCGCTTCGGCTGCACCTTCTGGGATTACGTGAATCGTCTGCGCATCGATGCAGCGCGCAGCCGGCTTGCCGATGACGGCGACGCGCGCACGATCCTGGATATCGCCTACGCCTGCGGCTTCACTTCCAAATCCACTTTCAACGCGGCATTCAAGCGGCAGATCGGCGAGACGCCGAGCAGCTACCGCAAGAGCGCGTCGTCGTCGCCGGCGTAACCGGAACAATCTTCACGGCTGTGCTGGCTGGTGATGCAGGGCGGCGATGATTTTCGCGATCACGTTGCCCATGCCGGTGCTGTTGTCCAAGGTCACGCCAAGGCGTACCACCACGAGATGCTCCGACGGCACGATCACCACGTATTGGCCGAATGCGCCGCGCGCGTAGAACATGTCTTTCGGCAACTGCGGCATGCCCCATGGTGCGTCCCAGATCGGCACGCTGCCTTTGTTCACCAGGTTGGTCCAGAAGCCCGCGCCATAGCCGGTTTTCAGTGTCTGCGAATGGCTGTAGTTCACCCAGCCTTCCGGCAGGATGCGACGACCGTCGACCACGCCATCATCGAGATAGAGCTGGCCGAAGCGTGCCAGGTCGCGCGCGGAAGCGTAGACATGGCTGGAGCCGATCGGCGTGCCGGTGATGTCGGTTTCGATGACCGTGTTGCGCATGCCCAGCGGCTCGAACAGCTCGCGCCGCACGAATTGCTCGGCGTCGACGGCGGTGCCGCCGGCCGCGTCGCGCACCATGCTCGACAGCAGCACGAAGGATATGTTGCTGTAGCCCCACACGGTACCCGGCGTGTGTTCGAGTGGTGCGGCCGCGGCGAAGGAGGTGATGTTCGGTTCCACGAACCACATGCGGTTCGCCAAGGTCATTGGGCCGCCGGCTTCGTCGAACGGTAAACCGCTGTCCATTCGCAACAGCTGATCGACGGTTATGGTGCGTCGCGGATCGGAGGGTGATTGCCATGCGGCGATCGGTGAGGGCTGATCCACGCGCAATTTGCCTTGGCGTACCAGGATGCCGATCAGCGCATTGGTGATCGACTTGGAAACCGAGTGCACCCAGATCGGCGTCTGCGGCCCGTAGCCGGCGGCATAACGCTCGGCGATCAGCTTGCCGTCGTGCAGCACCACCAGCTCCTTGGTCAGACGCGGGTGATCGGCATCGGGTTCGGAGAAGGCATCATCCATGGCCTGCCGGATGGCGGGGTCGGTGGACTCCACTACACCCGGTTGATCAAACCCACCGGTGATGGGCGTGGGCCTGAAGCCGGCGGCTTCGGGAACCGGCTCGCCCTTGTCCACCAGCAGGCAGCCCAGGCCCTGGCGATATACCGCCCTTGCCCCGAACGCTCCCAGCATGGAAGCGGTCATCTCACGGTGTTCGCGGTCGACCCGATAGCGCACCGCCCAGCCGATGGAGCGCATGTTCGGCAGTTGCTCCTCGGCGTACATCCGGTCCGGATCGAGATTCGAAATGAACGCCGCGGTGCACAGCGAATGGCTGACCGAATGAGTCGCCAGGCGCAGGATACTGCGACCAGCGGTGGCGGCGTAGACCACCACGAGCAGGACCAGCGCGAAGATGGTGCCGACGAGAATCTTGAACAGGCGCAGTGCCATGGCGAACGACCTTCTGATGGAGGAAGGTCGCAGCATGGTGGCGGGCTCCACGCACATCGTCCGAGCCGGCGGAACTGTACGCTGGTGGGGTTTCAGCAGGGTGCGATCCGGCGGATTCGCACCTCGGAGACGGCCGTGCAGCGCTAAAACGGCGCGAAGCGAAGGCTTCGCGCCGCCCTTGTTGCGTATCTACTTCCTCAGCTGGCGTGCTGGCCGACCTTGTAGCTGCCGACGTCGGCATGCGACGGGATGGCGATGCGATTCCAGCTATTGATCAGGATCACCGACATGTTCAAGTCGATGAGTTCTTCCTCGCTGAACTCGGCGCGGGCCTGTTCATGCACTTCATCGGGCACGCCGTGGATCGGATCGAGGCGGGTCACTGCTTCGGCCCAGGCCAGCGCGGCACGCTCGCGCGTGGTGTAGACGGACGCTTCGCGCCACACCTGCAGCAGGTACAGGCGCTGTTCGGTCTCGCCGGCGGCTCGGGCGTCCTTGCTGTGCATGTCCAGGCAATAGCCGCAGCCGTTGAGCTGCGACACGCGCATCTGGATCAGTTCGATCAGGCTGCGTTCGATACCGCTCTGCAGGACGTAGGTGGCGAGGTCGCGCAGCGGCCTGATGGCGGCCATACGGTTGTAGACGTTGAAACGGGCCATAGGGTTCTCCTTGCTTTGTGCGGCCGGACTGACCGTTCAATGCAAGGACGTGCCAGTGGCGGAAGTCGTGACGGCTGCGGCAACGATAGCGAAAGAACTCGCGGACGCCGCTTTCGCCAAGCGCGCCAGCTTGTCCGGATGGCGCAGGGCGTGCATCGCGACGATGTGTTCCTCGTTGCATTCGACCCACAGGGCAGTCAGCAGCTTGTCGCCCAGCCATGTCAGCAACGCCGGCTGGCCGTTGAGCGTGAACATGCTGTGGCGCAGGGACATGTGGCTCGTCTGCTGGGTGACCTGCATGTAGAAGCGGGCCAGGCGATCGGCGCCGCGCAGCGGCCGCAACGTGGCCTGCACCACGCCACCACCGTCGGCGATGTGGATGACGTCCTCGGCAAACAGCGCACGCAGGGATTCGATCGTGGGATGCTGCAGGGCTTCCGTGAATCGTTCCAGCATGCGCTGCTGCTTCTGCGTGTCCACGGTGAAGCGCGGACGGTTCTGGCGCACGCGGGTGCGGGCGCGGTGCACGCGTTGCCGGCAGGCGACCGCGCTGATATCCAGAATACGCGCCGCTTCGGCATGGCTGTAGTCGAACACTTCGTGCAGCAGGAAAGCGGCGCGTTCCTCTGCACTCAGGCGCTCGAGCAGCAGCAGGAAGGTCAGCGTCAGGCTCTCCGATTTTTCGAGCTGTGCTTCGGGCTGCTCGGATTCGGCGATCAGCGGTTCGGGCAGCCATGGGCCGGTGTAGTGCGCCCGTTCGGTCTTGGCGCGACGCAGCCGATCCAGCGACAACCGCGTGGTGACAGTCA
>JBDTZK010000300.1:0-3691 GCA_040005195.1 Pseudoxanthomonas sp. | reverse complement strand
GCCCGAGCGGTCGGCCATCCACCTGAAAGCTTGCTTGGCCCACTCCCCCCCCCCCATCAGCATCAGGCCGGGTTCCACCTTGCCGGGCGTGGGCGCCTGCCTATCGCCTATTTCGTAGTACTCGTAGGCGTCGCCAGCCGCTTCGGACGGTTGAGCACGCTCATCTGCATGCGCGAAAGACAGGCCAATGGCCAAGCCCAGCAAAGCCAGGGACTTGAAAACAGAACTACGCATGCAGGAACTCCAGGATAGGTGCCGGAACGGGATCAGCGAATCGACATATAGGTCAGTGGTCACATATCGCAACACGTGAATATCTGGTTAAGATTGACGCACTGACGTGGTGCGCCAACTGTAACCGGTTTCAATCTAGACCTGCTTCCCCTTCACAAGTTCACTCGAAACTCCACCCACAGAGAGAAAGCTTTATGCGCAAACATGTAATGGCGTTATCCGTACAGGCTGTGTTGATGGGCGCCTTGCCACTGGCAACGGCGCAGTCCGCGTTTGCGCAAACGGCCGAGGCAACGCCTGCTGCAGTCCAGGAACTTCAGACCGTCCAAGTCACCGGCTCGCGCATCCCGCGCGCGCAGATCGAAGGGCCGGCACCAGTAACAGTAATTACCGCCGAACAGATCAAGTCCGCAGGCTTCACCAATGTTCCCGATGTATTGCGGTCTCTCAGCCAGAACAGCGGAAGCACGCAAGGCCAGCAGAACACGACAGGCGCGCAGTCCACGCCCGGCGCCCAGGCGGTTGATCTTCGCGGTCTCGGCCCAAACCACACGTTGGTACTGGTCAACGGCCGCCGCATCGCCGATTTCCCACTGCCGCTCAGCGGCAAGAGTAATTTCACAGACGTCGGAAACATTCCGCTGGGCATGATCGACCGCATCGAAGTACTGACCGGCAGCGCCTCCGCCGTGTACGGGTCGGATGCCATGGCAGGCGTGATCAACTTCATCCTCAAGAAGTCCACTGATGGCACCACCATCGATTACCGTTATGGCGATACCAGCCGCGGTGGTGGCGAATCACATAGATTGACGCTGACCACTGGCTTCGAGCGCGGGGATTTCAGCGGCATCCTGGGGGTGGAACTTCTGGACAAGCGCCCACTCTGGGGCTTCGAGCGCGGCAATCAGGATTCCACTCTTGACGCGCCTACATCGCGGCGGCGCCTGCCTCGCCTCACTGCGCAGATCTACGATCAGGATGATGATGTAAACATCGCGCCGGCCGACGACTGTGCGGCAATGGCGGGACTGAACGAGGGCACCACCGAGTTGGCCGAAGACAGGTATGGCGAACCGTACTGCGGCAGCGAACGAGGCATCGCGTATCGCACCATCCAGAACCAGCGTAAGGGCGCCAATGTCTATGGGTCGTTCGAGTACCGCTTCTCCGATACGCTGTCCGCGTTTGCGGATATTCAACTCGGGCGGCAAGAGGTCAAGCTGCTGAGTGGCACCAACGGCAACGATGTTGTCAGTGACCAGATGGGTTGGGAGTTCCACGATCCAGCGTCGACTGACAATAACGACAAAGTGTTTTACAACGCAGTCACCGGCCACTACGAAACCTGGTCGCGTCAATTTTCGCCTGAGGAGATCGGTGGCCTCGGCAATCGCATGAACACCACTACCCAGAAGACGCTCGCGGTCACTACCGGCCTCAAGGGTTTGTTCGCCGACGCCTGGAACTGGGAAGCTGCCTACAATCATTCCCAGTACGAGGCCGATGTAGCAATGCCGCGCATCAGAGCCGCAGTCGCCAACCGCCTGTTTCTGGGCGAACGGCAAGGCTACGACGCCGACGGCTATGCAATATTCAGCCCTGATCCCCAGCGCCTGTTCACCCCATTGACCCCAGCAGAATTCGCAACCATTGGGGCGATGTCCACCTTCCATCCCAAGGCTCAAAACGACAACCTCAGTTTCACGGTCGATACCCCTGCTTTGTTCACCATGCCGGCAGGTGACGTGGGCTTCGCTGGCGCGTTGGAATACGGCACCCAGTCCTACCGTATCAATCCCGACCCACTTGCCCTGACCCCTGACGCTTACTACGGCGCCCGCTATGGTGATGGGCACGGTGACCGAGACCGATGGAGCGTAGCCGGCGAGCTTCGGGTGCCATTGGCATCCACGCTGCAGGCCAGCCTCGCTGGTCGCTACGATCGCTACAGTTATGGCAACCAAAGCCCAGGCAAATTCACTTACAGCATGGGTCTGGAATGGCGCCCGATCGACACACTGCTGGTGCGCGGCTCCTACGGCACCGGCTTTCGCGCGCCCGACATGCACTATTTGTTTGCGGGCGATGACTTTTACCGGCAGGGCTCGACAGACTATTTCCAATGCCGCACGGCCGAACCTGACGCCACCGATGGCTATTGCTACGACGACGGCAGCTACGACATAAATACCCTCGACGTTTATAGCGGCAACACGGATCTGGACGTTGAAACCAGCAAGTCGTTCTCAGCTGGCCTGGTCTGGTCACCGTCCGCCAATTTCGACATTGCGGTCGATTACTACAAAATCAGCGTGTCGAACCAGGTACAGACTCAAAGCAGAGAGCAGCTGAGAATCGACGAAGCCAACTGCCGCCTCGGCACCAGTGACTCCGGTGCCTCCTTCGACATCAATTCACCGAGCTGTGTGGACGCGATTGCCCGCGTCATGCGCACCTCGGGTGGCGACATTACAAGCGTCCGCTTTGGCCCGATCAACATCGCCAACGAGGAAACCTCGGGCATCGACACGACTGCCACGTACCGCGTGCAAACTGCCAATGCTGGTGACTTCCGCTTGAATGGCACCTACACCTGGACACACCGCCACACCCGCCAGAAATACCCGGGCGACCCCACCGAAGACATGCTGGATGTCAGTTTCAGTGACACCACGCTCCCACGCACCAAGGGCAACCTGGGCGTTAGCTGGGATCGCGGCGCATTGGGCGCAAGCGTCTTCGGCAACTACCTGGGCCGCGTTGCGAATTACGACAACGATGCTTGGACAGGAGCCACCTGGCGCTTCAACGCCGCCGCGCGCTACGACATCAACGACCACCTGCGCGTGTCACTGACCATCAACAACCTGCTCGACAAACTGCCGCCGAAGGATGCAACCTGGGCTAACTATCCTTACTACGATACTTCCTGGTTCGACTCGGCGGGCCGCAGTTATTACATGCAGATCACGTGGAAGCTGGGAGGCGAGGCGCTGTAAATACCGCGCTTTCGTCCTGCAATGGAAAAACCCGCCTTCCGGCGGGTTTTTCTTTGGCTGCGCTTGGATCAGGCGCACCGGATAAACACAAAAAATATGATCACACGTTGAAGCGGAAATGCAGCACGTCGCCTTCCTGAACGCGGTATTCCTTGCCTTCCAGGCGCAGGCGACCCGCTTCCTTGGCCCCGGCTTCGCCCTTGTATTGCAGGAAGTCGGAGAAAGAGATGGTTTCGGCGCGGATGAAGCCCTTTTCGAAATCGGTGTGGATGACGCCCGCAGCCTGCGGCGCGGTGGAACCGGCCTTGACCGTCCACGCGCGAACTTCCTTCACGCCCGCGGTGAAGTAGGTCTGCAAGCCGAGCAGTTTGTACGCAGCCCGGATGACGCGATTCAAACCTGGCTCGTCCAGGCCCATGTCGGCAAGGAACGTATCGCGGTCGGCGTCATCCATC
>JBDTZK010000299.1:0-3715 GCA_040005195.1 Pseudoxanthomonas sp. | reverse complement strand
GGAAACGAGGTTGCGACGTTGGCCACGTCGGAAATACTGATTTCACCGGTCGCCCTCTGCGCGGCAACACTGAAAGCCATGGCGATTCGATGATCGCCATGGCTTTCTACTGTGCCACCGCCCATCACGCCGCCATGCACGGTTGCACCATCGGCGGTTTCATCAACCCGCACACCCAGGGTCCGCAGACCAGTCGACATGGAGGCGAGTCGATCCGATTCCTTGACCCGCAATTCCGCCGCGCCGCGCACAACCGTGATCCCCTCGGCGCACGCGGCAGCCACGAACAATGCGGGAAACTCGTCGATCATGTCCGGCACGATCTCTACCGGCACTTCGATACCATGCAACGGGGAGTAGGTAACCACCAGATCCGCGACCGGTTCGCCACCATGCTCACTACGATTTTCTTCGGCAATATCGGCACCCATCGCGCGCAATGCCACCAGCAAGCCGGTGCGCCGTGGATTCAAGCCAACCGCACGCAAGCGCAGCCGTGAACCAGGCACGATGCACGCGGCCACCATGAAGAAGGCTGCCGACGAGAAATCAGCCGGCACTGCAATGTCGGTGGCCCGTAATCGCTGCCCGCCAGCTAAACGCGCAAAGCCCGGAGAGAATTCAATATCCACACCGAATGCGGAAAGCATGCGTTCGGTGTAGTCGCGGGTGGGATGAGGCTCGCGGACGATGGTGTCACCGTCGGCGTACAGGCCCGCCAGCAGGATCGCCGACTTCACCTGTGCACTGGCCACTTCCAGCGTGTAGTCCATACCGCGCAATGACTGGTTGCCCACGATACGCAGGGGCGGCAAGCCACCAGGTTCGGATTCGATGCTTGCGCCCATCCGCGAAAGCGGATCGATGATGCGCCGCATTGGCCGCCGCGACAGGGATTCGTCGCCGACCAGCGTGCAGTTGAAACGCTGTGCAGCCAGCAATCCCGCGATCAGGCGCATACCGGTGCCGGCATTGCCGCAATCCAGAGGTGCCACAGGCGCTTGCAAGCCATCAATCCCCACGCCATGCACGATGCGGCATGACGACGAAGGAGTTTCGATACGCACACCCATTTGCGAGAAAATAGCGGCAGTGGCGCGCGTGTCCTCCCCTTCCAGGAAGCCTTCGATGCGTGACACGCCATCTGCCAGCGCGGCGAACATCACCGCACGGTGCGAGACGGATTTGTCACCGGGAATGGCAATTTCGCCCTGTAACGCAGCGCCTTTGGAAACGGTCCAGTTCTGCTTGGAGGACATCGCTCAGGGCACCGCGACCGGGTAGGAACCCAGCACCTTGATCTGTGCCGAATGCGCTTCCAGTTCGGCCAGGGCTTTCTTCATTGACTCATCCTCGATGTGTCCCGCCAGGTCGATGAAAAAGCCGTACTCCCACTTCGCATTGTGCGAAGGCCGCGACTCGATCCGATTCATGCTGATGCCATGTCGCGCAAACGGACTCAGCACATCGAACAACGCGCCCGGTTTGTCGTGGATAAACACCAGCACCGAAGTGCGGTCATGGCCCGAGGTCGGGAAGATGCTGCGGCCAATCACCAGGAAGCGCGTGGTGTTGTCGGCGTCATCCTGGATAGAAGACATGATGACTTTCTTCAAGCCATAGACATGCCCGGCGCTTTCGCCCGCGATAGCCGCCGCATCATCCGAATTGCGCGCGCGGCGCGCACCTTCGGCGTTGCTGGACACCGCGATCTTCTCTGCCTTGGGCAGGTTGGAACGCAGCCAGGAAGACGTCTGTGCGAATGACTGCGGATGCGAGTAGATGCGCTCAATGTCCTCGATGCGGCCGGTGCGTGACAGCAGGTACTGGTGAACGCGCAGCTCGACTTCGCCACAGATCTTCAGGTTGGAAGTCAGGAACATGTCCAGGGTGACCTGGATCGTGCCCTGCCCCGAATTCTCCACCGGCACCACGCCGAAATCGGCATTGCCATTTTCTACTTCCTGGAAGACTTCCTCGATGCTTGCCAAAGGCAAACCATGTGCGGAACGCCCAAAGTGCTTCATTACCGCCTGCTGGCTGAAGGTACCTTCGGGGCCCAGGAAACCCACCTTGAGCGGCTCCTGCTGCGCCAGGCATGCCGACATGATCTCGCGATATACGTGCACCAGCACTTCGTCACTCAGCGGGCCCTCGTTGCGATCCACCACCATGCGCAACACCTGCGCCTCGCGTTCGGGCCGGTAATAGTCAACGGCCGCCGCAAGCTTGCCCTTGGCCTTGCCGACCTGCAGCGCGTAGGCCGCGCGGTCTGCGATCAAGCTCTGGATCTGGCGGTCGATGCCATCAATGTGCGCACGCACATCTTCCAACACGGGTGGCGTGACAGAGGCCACCCCGGTTACTTTCTTTGCGGCAGATTTTACTGTCTTGGATGCCGGTTTCTTGGGTTTGGAAGCCATGTGTTCGGTTCTCTGTTTTGTCTCGCGTTTCACAACGTTGCAGGAGCAACGCAGGTAGAGACGGAATTCATCGGTGGAACTTCATCGCGACTTGTGTCGCTGCTACGGACTCATGATCTTCCTATCCATTACGCTGTTGAAAATCGCGCATGAAATCGACCAGTGCCTGTGCCCCGGCTACCGGCAATGCGTTGTAGAGCGAAGCACGAAGACCCCCGACTGCCTTGTGGCCTTTCAATGCCAGCAAACCGGCCGCCTTCGATTCAGCCACAAAACGGGCCGTCAACGTTTCGTCTGGCAGGAAATAGGGAATATTCATGCGCGAACGCACCTGTGGCATCACTTCATTGCGGTAGAAGCCACCCGAAGCGTCGATGGCGTCATACACCAGCTTGGATTTCGTCGCATTGCGGATGGCGAACGCTTCCACGCCGCCCTCTGCCAGCATCCATTTGAACACCAGGCCCGCCAGGTACCAGTTCCAGGTCGGTGGCGTGTTAAGCATGGAATCACGCGCAGCATGTGATCGGTAGTCGAAGATGTCCGCGCGTGGCTGACCGCTGCGTTCCAGCAAATCACGGCGGATGATGACCACTGCCACACCTACCGGCCCCAGGTTCTTCTGCGCACCGGCATAGATCACGCCGTAGCAGGATACATCAATGGGTTCGGAGGCAATGCTGGAACTGAAATCAGCGAACAACGGCACTGGGCCGACGTCGGGTGTCTCACGGAATTCCACCCCGTGGATGGTCTCGTTGGCGGTCAAGTGCACGTACGCCGCATCCGGCGTGAGTTTCCAGCTGTCGCGTGACGGAATCTCACGGAAGCCACCCGATTCACCACTCGCCGCGATATTGACTTGCACATACGGCGCGACCTGTTTGATGGCGGTCTTGCCCCAGTGCCCAGTGATCACATAATCGACTGTCTGGCCGGGTGCGGCAAAATTGAGTGCCAGCAGCGCTTGCTGCGTGGTGGCGCCACCAGACAGGAAAAGCACCGCATAGTCGTCCGGAATGCCGATCAAGGTGCGCAGGTCTGCTTCGGCTTGCGCAGCGACGGCGATGAAATCGGCACTGCGGTGGCTGATCTCGACGATGGACGCACCCACGCCATTCCAGTCCAGCATTTCCGCCTGGGCCTGGCGCAATACGGACTCTGGCAAGGTGGCCGGACCGGCACTGAAATTGAAGACGCGCGTCATGGTGGGCCTGCAAAGTGGGTGCCTAGTATGCCGCAGCGCAGCAGCCAAAATGGATATCCGCAATGTCTTCAATGCATCCCTGCAC
>JBDTZK010000298.1:0-3726 GCA_040005195.1 Pseudoxanthomonas sp. | reverse complement strand
ATTGGTTCGGTGGTGGAACTGATCAACGACATTTCCGAGCAGACCAACATCCTGGCGCTCAATGCAGCCGTGCAGGCAGCGTCCGCGGGTGAGGCCGGCCGTGGTTTTGCGGTGGTGGCCGATGAAGTGCAACGTCTGGCCGAGCGCACCTCTGGCGCGACAAGGCGCATTGAATCGCTGGTCCAGACCATTCAGGCCGATACCAACGAAGCCGTCAGCTCGATGGAGCAGACGACCTCCGAAGTAGTCTCCGGCGCACGCCTGGCCGAAGACGCCGGCACCGCACTGAGTGAAATCGAACGCGTATCCAACGCGCTCAACGACCTCATCAAGAACATCTCCGCAGCCGCACAGAAACAGTCCACTGCGGCAACCGACATCACCCATACGATGGGCGTGATCCGTCAGATCACCTCGCAGACTTCGCTGGGCGCTGGACAGACTGCCGAATCCATCGGCCATCTGACCGAGTTGTCCGCCGAGCTGCGACGCTCGGTCGCCGACTTCAAGTTGCCGGGCTGAAGGCAGGAAGCACACCAATGCAAGTCAGTAATCCACGAGCATCACATGCGCGCAGCACGCGCGTCGCCGCTACAGGAGCGTGCCAATGAGCGCGTTACGTGATGCCATGAGCCACGCGGTTCTGGGCTGGGTCAAGCCGGAACTGGACGAGACGCTGCGCCTGGCGCGCGCCGAGGTCGAGTTCTTCGTCGAGCAGCCTTCCGACACCTCGCGCATGCATTTCTGCGCCGGCTACCTGCACCAGGTGCAGGGCACCCTGCGCATGGTCGAGTTGTATGCGCCGGCGATGGTGGCCGAAGAGCTTGAACTGCTGGCGCGCGCGTTGCAGGAAAACAGTACTGTCGACCGCGACGAAGCCTGCGGCACGCTGATGCGTGGCACGGTGCTGCTGCCCGATTACCTGGAACGTCTGCAAAGCGGCCATCGGGATATCCCCATCGTCCTGCTGCCGTTGCTCAACGACATCCGTGCCGCGCGTGGTGCGCCAGGCTTGAGCGAGAGCGTGTTGTTCGCGCCAGATCTGGAACAACCGTTGCCGCAGGACGTTGCGTTGCCGGAAGTGCTGCCGTGGCAGGCGCGCCAGGCACGCGTGGGCGAAGCGCAGGAGCAACTGGAGCAGGCACTTCTGGCTTGGCCCGAAGAAGGCACCACAGTCGATGCCCCGGCCTTGTCCGCCGCCGTCAACCGTCTGCTTGAAAGCGTCGAACACATCGCCATGCGTCGCATGCTGTGGGTCGCCTCGTCGGTGGCCGACGCTCTGCGCGAAAGCGCAATGTCGCCCACACCTGCACTGCGCCAAGCCTATGCCGGCGTCAGCCGTGCAGTGCGCGCGTCGCAGCAGGATGGCGCGACGGGCAATGCTGCCCACAGCCAGGAACCGACCCGGCAGTTGCTGTACCTGGTGTCGCAATCGTCTGCGCAGCACCCGTCATTGGAGCAACTGCGGGTGGCCTTCGCGCTGGACAGCGAAGCACCTACCGAAGCCGAACTTGATCACGCGCGCGGCAGTATCAGCGGGCGCAACCGTGCGTTGCTGGACACAGTGGGCGGTGCGGTCAAGGAAGAATTGCTGCGCATCAAGGATGCACTGGACCTGCACCTGCGTACCGGCGCCGAAGTCGCCGCCTTGCAGACCCAGGCCAACGAACTGGGCAACGTGGCCGACACCTTGGGCATGATGGGCCTGGGCGTCGCCCGCGGCGTGGTCGTGCAACAGCGTGATGCGCTGCGCGAGATGGTGCAGGGCACGCGGATCGCCGATGAAGGTTCGCTGCTGGATATCGCCGGTGCACTCCTGTATGTGGATGCCTCGCTGGACGACCAGGTGTCACGCCTGGGCGAATCGGCCGTCGACGGCGAAGAGCCGGTCAGCGCCGAGTCACAGCACACGGTCGAAGTGCTGGCACAGGAAGCCATCCACAATTTCGCCGCCGCGCGCGAAGGGTTTATCGCCTTCATCGAAACCAATTGGGACCATTCCGAACTGGCGCAGGTGCCGCGCCTGCTGACAGAAGTATCCGGCGCCTTGCGCATGCTGGAACTGCCTGAACCGGCAGATTACCTGCTGGGCGTCTGCCAGTACGTCGCCATTGAGCTGATCGGCAAGCACCGTGTGCCGGGTGGCCAGCAACTGGATACGCTGGCCGATGCAATGGCCAGCCTGGAGTACTACCTGGAAGCGCTGCGCGAGCGGCGTCCCAATCGTGATGAAATCCTGGATATCACGCGCAGCAGCCTCGAAGCATTGCGCTATTGGCCATTGCCGGCAGAAGTATCTGTGGAGGTCGAGGAAGTTCCGGAAGCTTTTGAAGTGCCTGCCGTTGCTGCGGAGGAAGAGCCGCAGGACGGTGGCTCGCTGTCGCTTGAACCGTTCGAAGCCGTGGAAGAAATGGATCGCACCACGATTGCTGCCGTCACCCTTGATGACGAACCCGCAGCATCGCAGGACACCGGAACGCTGGAAGCTCTGGAAGTAGAGGAAGCCCTGCAGGCGCTGGAAGCCGAAGCCGCCAAGCTGCCTACCGACGACGCTGCTTCCTTCGCAGATGCAATGCCGGCCATCGCTGCGCCCGATCCCGTGTCAGAGCAGGCCAATGCGCCACAGTCGGGCGGCTTTGAAGCCACTGCGAGTGATATCGATGACGATATCCGTGAAGTATTCATGGAAGAGTTTGACGAAGAGATCGTCAACCTCGGCCAATTGCTTCCTGTATGGAGCGCGGAGCCTGCGAACATGGAGCGCCTGCGCAGCATTCGCCGCGTTTTCCACACGCTCAAGGGCAGCGGCAGACTGGTCGGCGCCCAACTGCTGGGTGAATTCAGCTGGAAGATCGAGAGCACGCTCAACCGGGTGCTGGACGGTGCGCGTCCGCCGTCCCCTGCTGTGATCGCTTTGCTTGAACATGCCTTGCAGGTCTTGCCACAACTCAACAGCGCCTTGCGTGGCCAGGGCAAGGTCACCGCCGATCTGGTGGGACTGCAGAATCTCAGCGAACGTATCGGCGCGGGTGAAGAAGCGTTTTACAGTGCGCCTGTCTCTGCCGAAGCCAAAGCATTCGACGAGGCGTCGCAGACAGCGTCCGCAACCGAAGCGGAGCCGGCGTTCGCGCCGGAGACCGAAGGCACGCCGGCCTCGGTCGATGGCGTGTTGCGCGAGATTCTTGAAGCCGAGGTTACCGCGCATCTGGAAACAGTGGATCTGTGGCTGGCCCAGTCGCAGCCGGGTATCGCCCTGGCGGACGAATCACTGTTGCGCGCGTTCCACACCATGAATGGTGCGTTCGCGATGGCGGATGTTCCCGAGATCACGGAAGTCACTGGTGCGGCTGAGCAGTACGTCAAGCGACTCTGGTCAGCCAGGGAAGCGATCTCAGCCGAAGGTGTCAGCGCGCTTGCAGAAAGCGTGCTGGCGATCCGTCGCAGCATGGCCGCCCTGCAGGCAGTGTCGCCGCGCATCCCCGTATTCGCTGCGCTCGCTGCACAACTCGGCAGCCTGCGTGACAGCTTGCCCGAAGCGCGGCCGATGGCGGTCATCGTTGACGATTCCACGCAAGGCACCTATGTCGAGTCGATGCCCGGGATCGAGCCGCCGGTATCGCCCGGCAACATCGAGTTGTCGGCGCATGACCTGTCGGCCTATCTCGGGCACCAACCTCCGACAGTAGCAGCGGCCAACATTGAATCAGATGTGTCAGTCGATGCCAT
>JBDTZK010000297.1:0-3727 GCA_040005195.1 Pseudoxanthomonas sp. | reverse complement strand
AACCTTTCTGTCGCAGACGCTGCAGGCCACGCCGTCGGTGTGGTCGCGCATGCAGCAGGCCGAGCGCATCGCGCCGGTGCACGTGACCGGCAACTATTCCTACACCTGTACGCGCATGTCCGGCCCGGGCTGGGTGATGGTGGGCGATGCGTACGCGTTCATCGACCCGGTGTTTTCTTCCGGCGTGTACCTGGGCATGAACAGCGGCGAGCACGCCGCGGGCGTGGTCGACGGTGCCCTGCGCGACCCGGCCAGCGAAACCCGGCTGCAACGCGCCATGGAAAAACGACTGAAGCGCGGGCTCAAGCATTTCTCGTGGTTCATCTACCGCTTCACCACGCCGGTGATGCAGCGCCTGTTCGCCCAGCCGCGCAACGACTTCCAGATAGAGCAGGCGGTGATTTCCATGCTGGCCGGCGATGTATTCGACAATCGCGCCGTGTTGCGGCGCCTGCGCCTGTTCCGGCTGATCTATGCGTTCAATGCTTTGCAACTGGCACCGCAGGCGTTGCGCGGCTGGTTGCGGCGACGGCGGCAGGCGGTGGAGAAATTCGACGGCGACACGCTGCAGGCGGGCAACCCATGAGCCGCCTTCCGGGTTCGTTCGAAACGGCACGGCCACGGCTTGAAGTGGATTACGTGGAAGGCGTTGCCCCGCAGCAACTGCTGGCCGGCGAAACCGTGCTGGCCGTGCTCGGCTTCGGCACCGACGCACCCTATGCGGAAGATCCACGTTACCTGCGCGTGCCGCTGCAACCGTATGGTGCCGCACCGCTGGAAGTCTGGCGCACCAGCTTGCCGGTAACCCATGGACGCAGCGGCAACATCGCCTGGTCGACCGACGGGCAACTGTCGTTCGGCGCCATTGAAGTCGACGAGCGCGAGATAGGCATCGAAGCTGCCGCCATGCTGGCGTATTCACAGCTGATCGCCTTCGTGCAGGCCAGCGACACGCCAAAGCTGTTGCGCATCTGGAACTACCTGGATGCCATCACCCAGGGCGATGGCGATGGCGAGCGTTATCGCCAGTTCTGCGTGGGCCGCGCACGCGGCATGGGCGATTTCGATGCGACGTCGCTGCCCGCGGCGACGGCCATCGGCCGCTGCGATGACGAACGCGTGGTGCAGATCTACTGGTTGTCGGCACGCGAGTCGGGCACGCCGGTGGAAAATCCGCGCCAGGTCAGCGCCTACCACTACCCGCGCCAGTACGGGCGCCAGTCGCCCAGCTTCGCCCGCGCCATGCTGCCGCCGCCGGGGGGCGACATGCCTTTGCTGTTGTCAGGAACGGCCAGCGTGGTCGGCCACGCGTCACGGCACGAAGGCGAACTGCAGGCGCAGATAGAAGAGACTTTCATCAATTTCGATGCCTTGCTCGAGGCCGCTCGCCAGCGCGCACCGGCATTGCCGGCACAGTTCGGGCCTGGCACGCGATTGAAGGTATACGTGCGCGACCGCGCCGACCTGCCACTGGTGGCACAGGCACTGGACCAGCGTTTTGGAGACCGCGTGCCGCGCCTGCTGCTGCACGCCGCGATCTGCAGGCGCGAGCTGAGCATGGAAATCGACGGCGTCCACGGCTGAGCAAGGTCGTGAAGGGGACGCGGTAAGGACCTGCCGCGCCTCACGCCCCGAAGGAAATTCCCTTCCTGAGAGCGACCCTGTCGCTCCTGCGTCTCGGACTAGGGACCAGCCCTACTAAGCGCCAGCAAGCAGCTTGAGCAGCTCCGCGCGCGGCAGCTTGCCGGTCTCACTGCGTGGCAAGGCGGCGACCCGCTTCAACGGACGCGGCAGGAACACCGGGTCGATGCTCTCGCGCAGCGCGGACAGGATCGCCCCCTCTTCCAGCGACGGCGCGATCACCAGCGCCGCCACGCGCGCCACGCCACGCACATCGCAGGTGTCCAGTTGCAGCATCACCCCATCCTCCACCCCCGGGATGGCCAGTAACCGCCGTGTCAAATCGCCCAGCGATGCGCGTTTGCCCGCGATTTCCAGCAGGTCGGCCTGCCTGCCGCGCAGGTGGAAACGGCCATCGGTTTCCACTTCCACCAGGTCTGCCAGGGCGACAGGCACCGGCAGGTGGTCGGCATGGATCACCGCACCATCCGGGCGTGGATGCACCTGCACGCCAGGCAGCGGCGTCCAGGCCGTTTCGTGCGCGGTACGACGACGCGCGATCACACAGGTTTCGGTGGAACCGAAGACCTCGCGCACCTCGCAACCAAATCGCGCTTCGGCCGCAGCGGCCAACTCCTGCGACAGCGGTGCGGTGGCCGAGACAATGCCGCACAACCGCGGCAATGCGACGCCGGATTCCACCAGCGCGCGCAGGTGCACCGGAGTAGTCGCCAGCAATCGCGGCTCCGGGGTTTCAGCCAGCACCCGCGCCACGTCCTGCGGGAAAAACGGGCGTCCGGCGTGCAGTCCGGCCGGTCCCAGCAAGGGCAGCAGCACGGACAGCTCCATGCCATACATGTGCTGCGGTGGCACGGTGGCGACCACGTTGGCCATGTCACTCCCTTCCCACAGAGTGTCCAGCGCGGCCAGATTCTGCCGCGTGCTGGTGCGGAAGGCGGCCCAGGTTTTCGGATTGGGCTTGGGTGCACCGGTGCTACCCGACGTGAAGCCGATGGCGACCACCGCCGAGTCCGCTATCGTCGGCACGGCGCCCTGCAGCATCGGCAACTCCTCGGGCAAGCGCCAGTAACCGGGTGGCACGACTTCAAGCGGCACGTCACCCAGTGGATAACTGTCGGGATACCGCGCCAGCACATCGGTCACCACCTCCTGGGCGCGTGACGACGGCAACAGCGTGACCTGGCCGCGTAGCGCGACCGCACAGAAAGACACCAGGAAGCGATAGCGGTCCTCGCACAGGTTGACCGCGTGCCGGCCCGCAGGCAACAACGCCGCGACGCCGCGGACATGGGCGAAGAACTGGGCCAGGTCGATGCGCCTGCCGCCTTCAATGGCGATGGTGCGGTCACCATCACCTGCAGCCAGGGGCTGTTGCGTGGAGGCGGTAGAAGTCTGGACAACGGCTGACATTGCGCTGCGATTTCCCGGGGTGGCGATCTGGCTTCCGCGACGAGGGCCGGCAGCGGGCCGCCTGCGCCGATCGAAGGGTTATCCGATTGTGGAGGAAATTCCACGCTGAAGGAATTGCGACGCCGTACCGGCGGCGGCATGACGACTGGCGCATGCCGTCCACATCGCGGCTGATAACCTTGCAGGTTCGCCCACCCCGGTAAATCCGATGCGCTCCTGCCTGACTGCCTTGCTGCTCGCCATTCCCCTGACCATCGCCCTGCCCACCTCGGCACAGGTCGCCGCACCGCTCACCATCGAACAGGTGATGGCCGACCCGGACTGGAGCGGGCCGTCGGTCGAATCTGCGTGGTGGTCGTGGGACAGCAAGCAGGTGCAGTACGAACTCAAGCGCCAGGGCAGTCCTCTGCGCGATACTTTCCAGCAGGCCACCGGCGGCGGCGCGGCGCAGCGTGTGGGGGATACGGAACGCAACCGTCTCGATGGTTCCCGCCCGGTTTACGATGCCCAGCGCCAGCGCATGCTGTTCGTCCGCAACGGTGATGTATTCCTGCGCGACCTGCGCAGCGGCGCGCTGAACCAGCTGACCCGCAGCAACGACGAAGCATCACAACCGCGCTTCGCCACCGACGGCGGGGTGATCTGGCGCGTCGGCAACCAGTGGTACCGATGGAAC
>JBDTZK010000296.1:0-3747 GCA_040005195.1 Pseudoxanthomonas sp. | reverse complement strand
GATCAGGGATCTGTTGATACCGCATCCTTTGTTAGCCACGAATTCGACAAGCTGGTGCGAAGATCCATTGGCAAAGATGCGCAGGACAAGACCAGCCTCGGCTAGGTTTGCAACTCAAACCTGCGCAAAAGCCAACTCTAACGAACTGATTATGGGATTTTCCCCGCAGGCAGGTTCCCGGCTTTTTCCTCATAGCTAGGGGCAGAAGCGCAGAAACGTGAACTTTATGTAAATCCGGCCAGCGTGAACAGTGTGATCCGTGAACCAATCCACAGTGCAGCTATAAACGTAGGCTAGACTGCGGTCCGGACAGGGGTCTTCAACCTTTATTGATCTATAACGGCCTACAGGAGCCGTTCCTTGATGACGCCATATATATTCCGTACTACCCTCATTCGGGCCTTGACTGGGCTTGTTTTGTTCCCCGTTGCGCTGGTTTCGGGCCAGGCCAGCGCCCAATCCCTCGGGGTATGCAACTCCTTTTACGCAGCAGGATCAACCTTGACGCAAGGCAAGGTCAATCCGCTCATGCCAGCCTTGGCTAAGCCAGCCAAGGGGACCGTTTTGAAGGAGCCCAGCTTCGGCACGTGTGTTGTGCGCGCGACAGTCCATGACGTCGAACCACCAGTTACTTTCGCCCGCAATGACTACTCGCGGCGCCAGGCATTCAATGCCGACAACACCTATTTCATCGTTTATTCCAAAGATGGCTGGTGGCATCTCTACAACGCCATTACCCTGCAATACATCCGCAAACTTTCGCCCAAAGTTGCCAATGCCTCTATTTCCAGCGAGCTTCATATGGCGGGTGATGCTGAGCCCCAGTGGCACCCTACCGACCCTAATAGCCTTTATTACCTGCCAACCAACGGTGGAACCAAGCTACTGAAGCTTGATGTAAGGACCAACACGACAACAATTGCTGCGGATTTCGCGGGCAAACTGCCGTCTTGGGCCTCAAACGCGGTGCACATCTGGTCGAAGTCTGAAGGCTCACCCTCCGCAGATGGCCGCTACTTCGGCTTTCAGGTCGAGAACAGCAGCTTCGGCTTGCTGGGTTACATGGTCTGGGATGTACAGAACAACCGCTTGGTAGGCAGCAGACAGGACAGCGACCGACCAGATCACTCCAGCATGTCTGCAGCAGGCCGCTGGTACGTTACTTCGTCCGACTCGAGCGGTACTTGGGCATGGTCACCGGACTTCACTACCAAGAAGAAGCTTCACGCCAAGAGTGAGCATTCCGATCTTGCATTGGGACCCAATGGGCAGGATTACTATGTCTCGGTGGATTACCAGAGTTCGGCCGGCGACGTCTTCTATACCGACATTGATGCATGTCCTGCCGTAGCTGCCAGCGCAACAACGGCCCCCGTTTGTCCGCGCACAGTTCTGTTTCCCAGCTACATCAATGGCGCCGCCACCGCGATGCATTTCTCCGGCAAAGGTTTCAGCAAGCCGGGCTGGATGGTTTTCAGCACCTATGGCACAACTGCCTCGCGTGATGGAACGTGGCCATGGTTCACCAACAAGATCTATGTGGTCGAACTGGCTCCCAATCCTCGCGTCTATCCGATTGCCTATACCCGTCGTGCAGAAGCCGCAGGGGGCTACTGGTCGGAACCCCATGCGACGGTGAGCCGAGACTTCACTCACGTCGCATTCAACAGTAACTGGGGCGTGGCGGATGAAGAAGATATCGACACCTACATCGTACATATTCCGGCATCGTCACTACCAGGTACGGCAGCTACCTCCGGGCGCTCAATGGGTGGCAATGCAGCTGTTTCGCGAGGAACCTCAAGCGCTGGCGCACCCGTCTCTTCAGGGGCGCCGGTTTCAACACTCGTAGTCCCTGGCGCCACTGCAAGTTCCAGTAGCTCGGCCAACACAAATGCGTTCGTGTCACGCGGTGAACGCCTGATGAGTCGCTTGGCAGCAGTACTGCGAATAATGGCACTGCGGGATAACCGTGCTTCGGTCGTCGCCTTGTCGACGCTGCCCGGCATGGTGTTACTCGATGAGCTGTTCGGAAACAATATTCAGAAAAAGCGCTTGGCTGCACACTGATCAGACTTTGCTCAATCCTCGGCAGTGTGACTTCCCTTCCGCCAGCAGGTTACTCACCCTAAAAGCTAAAGCAGCCACGTCAAACTGGCTGCTGTGAGCATCAACTCCAGATGCTTGCCTTTATCTGATTTGCGGCTTTCAGCACGGGCGCCATGGGCCTGAGTACTGGCATAGTCGATCTGCATCAGCGTCGCGTCCTGCGGCACCTGGCCGTGAGCATCGATAGCTTCCAGATCACCATCGCGGTTATAGGTGTGGCAACCATCCAGCGACGGTGCCCATGAGGGATCAAGGCGCGACACGGGCCTTTCAACATACGTTTCTGGAGTCAACTCCAGAACTTCATTGAAAACGACTGCCGAACCGTAAATTGGTGCACAACATTGCGCAGGCCTTATCAGCCTGTCTGCATGCATGAACAAGCGGCCAGCAGGCCGTGATCTGCGCACGTCGCTGACGATGGGATTTGCAGGGTGAGCCCGGTAAGGGCCTTCCAGCTTTTCGGAGATGAAAAGGAAAAGCTCGTCGGACGGATTTCCGCCACTTTCGGAGACGTTGCCAAAAAGATACCAGTGGCCGGCATGATGGTGCAACGTGGGGTCAACGCAAAGGCGCCCGTGAATGAGATCGGCCACGCGCTTCCAATCTCCGGGGAAAGCGTCTGTACGATACAGACTCACGCGATCTGCTTCGCATGATTCAACCATCATGTACCAGCTGCCATCGTGCCTAAATACCTGTGGATATGACAGATGGAATGGCTCTTCAAGCACTACGCCGTGATGCGTGGCGACTTCGGCGTCATCCAGTTCCAGACAACTGATCACGCCTTTGTTGCTTCCCTCAAGAAATTCCTCGACGAACAGATAGTTCCGACCCGATTCGACCAATGGAAAAGGATCTGCCCAATAGTTGTTTCCAGGCGCCACCAAGGTTGCATGGGATCCGATGCTGGGTGCATCAGGATCCAGTGCTGCCTGTTGTCGCGGAATCAAAACGAACCAGGGCTGCCGTGCCTTGCGCCTGCGCACGCCCGATTCCGCCAGCATTCGCAGCGTGATGCCAAGCGCACGCAAGCCGGCGCCACCAGTGAGCTTTTCCTTTAGCGAAGAACTGCGCAATGTGGACACGCTGCCACGGACCGACAATGGCTTCCCGTCAGACAACTGGCGTAATGCACGCAATAACAGCGCCGGCAATTTCAGGAACGCCAGTTCACGGTGCTGGCTGAAAGAGACAGCACGCGTAGCACCCCAGGTAGAACTCATCACCAACGGCTTGGCGTCACCTGAGATCAGCTCCAAGCCAAAATGCGTGGCAGGTTCGCGGCGAAGAATCGTGCCCAACAAGCCGATTCCTGCAAAGTCCTCATCAACCAGATCCGGCCCGACAACCCAGCAGCCATGCTCCGCAATGGTCGAAAGGCCTGTGGCCCATTCATGAGGACCCAGCAAAAGAATCAAATCGGGCTGCAGTTGTTCTGCGATGCGCTGCACCGACGCCAAGTCTGCAAAGGGATTGATGACGAAGCTCGGAATATTCGTGACTTCAGATACGGCGACCTTCGACAGAGGCCCACCTTTTTTGTGGCGTATTACCTTGAGAAACAAAGCCATCAGACGACGCTCGACAGCCACGAAGGTCCGTACATCCCAGGGCAACTCGCCCATTTCGTTT
>JBDTZK010000012.1:0-12689 GCA_040005195.1 Pseudoxanthomonas sp. | reverse complement strand
AGTCGAAGTGCGCACCACGCCAGATGGCCAGATCAGCTTTCGCGGAAGCGATCATGCGACCGGAGAGATCAAAAAGGCCGGCACGCGCGCTGCCCGTGCCAACGTCGACGCCGAGAATGAGGCGGTCGTCACTGCTGGTCATATCAATCCTTTCCGAATGTCGGATCAGGCGAATGCTGGATCAAAGGTCGAGACCGCTTGGCAGGATGACCAGATCGCGAACGGTCACGCCGCGCGGACGTGTGAGCATGAAGAGCACGGCTTCTGCCACTTCCTTGGGTTGCATCAGACTCCCAGTGGCGAGCGCCTCGTCCATCTTGGCCTTCGGCCAATCGTCGAGCAGTGCGGTGACGACCGGTCCAGGCAACACTGATCCGACGCGCACGCCATGCGGCGCGACCTGACGGCGGGTGGAATGGACAAATGCCTGTACGGCAAACTTGGAGGCTGTATAGATCGGCTCCCAGACCACCGGGATAACACCGGCAATCGAGGAAGTGAAAAGAATATCGCCCGACTTCTGCGCTATCAGATGCGGAAGTACAGCGTGAACCGAGCGGAAAGCCGCATTGATATTCAGGTTGAGCATGCGATCCCAGGCATCCGGGTCACCATCTGCCACAGCGCCGCCAATGTAGGCGCCGGCATTGGCGTGGAAGACATCGAGACGGCCGGCCAGTTCCAGAATGCGCGGCAGCATGCTGGACACCTGCTTTCCATCAAGCAGGTTGACGACCATTGGATATGCCCTTGTGCCGATCTCGGCGCAGAGCGCTTTGAGGCGATCCTCGGCATGGTCGATCAGGACAACTTTGGCGCCAGCGGCAACAAGTGCACGCGCGCACTCGAGGCCGATTCCCGAAGCTGCTCCCGTGATAGCGACGACCTTGTCCTTCATCTGTTCGGACATATTGCTCTCCTTGAATTCCGGTCAACTGCGGCCGTGCGCCGCTCTCGAGCGGCGGGCGAGCGAGTCGACGATAACGGCAATGGCGAGGACGCCTCCGGTGATCATGTAACGCAGGCTGGACGAAAGATTGAGCAGCGTCAGCCCGTTGGAAATTGCCGCAATGACGATGACACCAAGCAGGGCGGAATACGCGCTGCCGCGACCACCGAACAGACTGGTGCCGCCGATAACTGCCGCGGCGATGGCATTGAGGTTGACATCGCCGGTACCGGCTTGCTGGCTTGAGGAGCCAAGTCGCGCGGCCGACAGCATGCCGCCCAGCGCCGCCAAGGTCGAGCACAGCATGAAGGCAGAGAAATAAATGCGCTTGACGTTGATGCCTACCCGGCGCGCCGCCTCGCGATTGCCACCAACCGCAAATATCGAGCGGCCCCACTTGGTGCGGGTCAACGCGTAGTTGAGGATAACCACCAACAACACGAACAGACCAAACATCCATGGCACGCCGCGCCCCAGATTGAGATACCAGGCGGCGAATTCGAGTGCGACGGTAAGAACACCGACCTTGAGCAGCAGCCTGCCCACAGGTTGCGCGGTCAAGCCTACGGCACGGCGGCGCCTGCTCGCGTCCATCCCGGTCAGCAGAATCGCCAACCCGGGGAGTAACGCCGCCAGATAAGAAAGCCAGGCAGGCATGATCGACAGCATGCCGAAATGCACGAAAGATGAAGCGTAAGGAAGATTGATCGAGCCGGCATTGCCCAGCAAGTAGAGCTGCATGCCCAGCAGCGCCAGCAGACCCGCCAGGGTGGATACAAAGCTCGGCATGCCGATCCAGTTCAACAAAGCGGCATAGACTGCGCCGACAAGGGCACCAGCTATCAACGCCATGAATATGGCAAGAGGCAGAGGCCAGCCCGTGTTGACCCAGATAACGCCGACGATCGCCGAAGCAAGTCCGCTCATCGACCCCACCGAAAGATCGATCTCGCCCAACATCAAAACGCAGATGATGCCGAGTGATATGACGCCAATTGTGGCGCAGTCGAACAGTAGATTCACCAGATTGTTCGGCGCCAGGAACAATGGATTCAAGCTGGTGAAAACAATTGAGATGACGACAAGTCCGATCGCCACCGGCAGCATGCCGAGATCGCCAGAGCGCACCCGATCAAAGAATGCATGGATTGCTCCGACGATAGTGTCATCCTGCCTGACCCGCTCGTCGGATCGGTCAATTGGTTTTGTGGTCTGGTTGCTCATTTCAGCCCCTCTGCGGCTTCGGCTGCCTTTCTCTGGCTGCGGCGCGACACGGCGTTTTCGGTCGCCCCGGTGATCGCGGTGACGAGTTCATGGTTGCTCGCGTCAGGCTCGAAAATGCCGTTGTTGCGACCCAGGCGCAGCACGACGATGCGGTCTGCGACAGCACGCACGTCTTCCATGTTGTGACTGATGATGATGACGCCGAGTCCGCGCTCACGCACTCGCTCGACAAGATTCAGGACTTCGGCCGTCTGCGCGACGCCGAGCGCCGCAGTTGGCTCGTCGAGCATGATGATGCGGGGATCGAGAAGCAGCGAGCGCGCAATCGCCACAGTCTGCCGCTGCCCACCTGACAAGGAGGCCACGGGCTCGCGCACCGAAGGAATCCGCGCGGCCAGTTCCTTCAGCAGTGTCCAGGTACGGACTTCCATCTGGACCTCATCCAGACGCATTGCGTTGAGCTCATGACCAAGGAACAGATTGGCCACGACATCCAGGTTCTCGCATAGAGCCAGGTCCTGGAATACAGTGGCTATGCCGAGCTTGAGCGCGGTCGCGGAACTGTCCAGGGTCACCAGCTGCCCCATGAAATCAATGGACCCTGACGTTGGTTGATGCACGCCCGCGAGAATCTTCACCAACGTCGATTTGCCTGCGCCGTTGTCGCCGACAAGCGCAACGACTTCGCCAGCGCGGACATCGAGACTCACGTCGGTCAGCGCGGAAACTGCGCCGAAATTCTTGGATATCCCGCTTAGGCTGAGAATGGTCTCGCCTTTGGATGGGCGCAGGCTTGTATCGGTCATTGCGGTGGTTTCCGTGTGTGTGCTTCTTCGCGGAAGACGGCATCAAGTCAACCGGAGTGGTCTGACCGGATGCTCAGGCTGACGACACTCGCCAGCCGCGGCGGCTACTACTTCAGGATGCCGAGGGCCTTACAGGCTTCTGCATACTCCCCCGTGCAGACCAGCTCCGGGGTCAGGATGCCCCTGTCGAAGATCTCGGTCTTGATGTTGTCCCTGGTCACGACAGCCGGAATGAAAAGCTGCGACGGAGTGTTGTAGAGCGTCGTCTTCGGCTCAGGCGTTTCACCCTTCAGCAGCTTCATGGCTACGTTTGCGGCGGCAGCGGCGACGATTTCAGACGGCTTGGAAATGGTGTTGTACTGATCGCCCGCGATGATGCGCTGAAGCGCGGCAATTACTGCGTCGTTACCGGTAACAGGAGGAAGCGGATTGACGCCCGCGGCCTTAAGGGCAGCAACGGCGCCACCCCCGGTCCCATCATTGGCTGCCACGATGCCCTTGATCTCTGAGCCGAAACGGGTGATCTGGCCAGCAGCCCATTGTTGGGCTTCGGTCGGCTTCCAGTCGGGCGTATCAAATTCCGCAAGCGTCCTGTAGCCAGAGTCCTTGAGTCCACGGTGGATTCCATCACGGATCAGTGCGGCAGCGGCGTCAGTCGGTGAGCCGTTGATCTGAAGCACCCCGGAGCCTTCCGGTACGCCCGACGCCTTCATGTGGTCGACGAGCGACTTCGAGAGGGCATAGCCGAGGCCCTCATTGTCGAAAGAAACATAGTAATCGGCCGGTGTATCGGGAATCGGGCGGTCATAGGCCACCACCTTGACGTCCTGCGCCCTCGCAAACGTGACCAAGGCTGCAGCAGAGGAAGAGTCGACGGGGTCAAGGACGATCACTTTCGCGCCCTGGATCATCGCGGCACTGAACTGCTGCTGCTGCAAATCGGCATCCCCGTTCGCGTTCTGGTAGATCACGCCGCACTCCGGGCAAAGCTTGGTCATCTCCGCCTTGAACGCAGGGAAATCGCGTTCTTCGTAGCGGGTCGATCCCTGGTCGGGCATCAGAAAGGCGACCGTATTTTTTTCGCCAGGTTGGACAGTGCAGGCGCTGGTCATCAGCAAGCCCAGCAGGCCGACAGCCGTCCTCAGCCTTACGAGATTCATATTCATTCTCCTCTGCATTGATCGGTTTGACCCCGAGACCTTACTGCCCTTGGCGAGCCAAGAGCCCACAGACAACCAGACTCCTGACGTCCGCTCGCGCACTATGCCCCCGCTCCACCGGTGGACCTGCGATGCTCCACCGGTGGAGCTAGGTTGCTGTGGTTATTGAACAATGTCAACCTGCAGCCAGGGCGAGGGCACAAAAATGCCGCGAGACGGCTTGGACGGGAAGCAGATGGCATCAGGGAAACGCACGACTATCTATGATCTTGCGGAATTGGCGGGCGCATCGCCGACCGCGGTCAGTTCTGTCTTGAACGGAACTTGGCGCAAGCGACGTATTGGCCCAGCGCTTGCAGAAAAGATCATACGCTTGGCAGACGAGCAAGGTTACTCGGTCAACATGCAGGCGAGCGGTTTAAGCCGAGAAAAATCCAATTTGATTGGCATGATTGTTCCGAAATATGACAATCGCTACTTCGGTTCGATTGTGGAGAAGTTCGAAGCAATGGCGCGCGAACGCGGCCTGTTTCCAATTATCACCTGCACCCAGCGCGATGCCGAGTTGGAGATCCAGGCAGCGCGCGAAATGATCTCTCACCAGGTGAACTATTTAATTTCGACTGGCGCCACGGATCCGGACCGGATTACCGAGATTTGCGCCGCCGCAGGCGTTCGCACGCTGAACCTGGATCTTCCCGGCAAGCTCGCGCCATCGGTGATTTCAGACAATCGAGGGGGCGCCAGGGAATTGACCCGGAGGATTCTGGAAGCCTCAGGGGCGCGACGCGCCGCGAGTGAGCCTCTCCTTTTTGTCGGTGGGCGTCCTACAGATCACAACACGATCGAGCGGATCAAGGGATTTCGCGATGCGCATTCCGAACTGGGTATTGCCGTCGGTGACGGCCATATTCTGGCCAACGGCTATGCCGCAGAAAAGGCGCGCCGCGCACTCGACGCCTACCTTGAAAGCGGGCATAAATCACCGAACGCCCTCTTTGTCAGCTCAACAATTACCCTCGAGGGAGTGGTCCAGTGGATCGACGCAAACCCGGCTTACGCTGACGCCAGGCCCCATATTGGATGCTTCGACTTGGACCCGATGGTGTCGGCGCTCGACAAAAAGATTCTCATGCTGAGACAGGATGTGCCCAGAATGCTGGAGACACTGTTCGACATGATCGACGGCAAAATCGATGCTGTTGGAGTTGTTGAGATGCCGACGGCGTTGGTCCATGACGACCCGTTTTCTAGTACCGATTGACTTCACAGAGACGAACGGGTTCCTCAACTTCAATCAAGCCCAGTGGCGTCGGAGTGCAGACTACTGCTTCAACGCCCCCTGCGCGTGCAGGCACCCACCGGGGCGCGTGCAACTCATCATCGGCCATGAAGAGCTCGACAGTCCTGTGCGGCAACAGGCCTCCCGATTACGGCTCACCACCATCGGCCTTTGCCGAGCTATGCCCAGCAGCAAGAACTTCCAATACCTGCCACAGACTCAGTCGTGCCCAAGCACGCCGCGGGAGGCTGCATGATGCAGCGCAAAATCCTGAAAACGCTTTACAAGCAGCGCTTCACGTGAGCATATTCGCAACTAATGGGCAATTGCTCATCTATGATCGGGAATAACAGCCATGAGTATGTTGAGCAAGGCCGCGATATGCGTGGCCATTACCGCCACGCTGCTGGCCGCCTGTGCGACCGTGCCGGAGCGCAATGTTGAACGTGCCATGTGGTCGGTCGACGTACCCGAGATTGCCCATCCGTCGGGCGAGACAGCTGAGTGGTGGTATCGCAGCGGCGCCGCACACGCGGCAGCCAATGGAGCGATGTCAGGACGGGCGAAAAATGTCATCGTCTTCCTCGGCGACGGCATGAGCCTGACCACAGTGGCCGCCGCCCGTATCCTGGAAGGCCAGCGCATGGGCCGGCCGGGCGAGGAACACCTGCTGTCCTGGGAACACTTCCCGCAGACGGCTTTTTCCAAAACCTACAACACTGATTCGCAGACACCGGACTCGGCCGGGACGATGACCGCGATCGCCACAGGGGTCAAGTCGCATATGGGTGCTATCGGCGTGTCGGCCGGCGCACGTAAAGATTGCGCCAAGAGCCTCGGAGATCCGCTGCAATCGTGGCTGCGGCTCGCCGACGAAGCCGGTCTCGCCACAGGCATCGTCACCACTGCCCGCCTGACCCACGCAACGCCTGCGGCGACCTATGCGCATTCCCCCGAACGCAACTGGGAGGCCGACACCAACCTGCCGGCGGACGCCGTCGCCGCAGGCTGTCGCGACATCGCCCAACAGCTGCTCGATTTCGCGCCGGGGCACGGCCCCATCGTCGCGCTTGGCGGCGGTCGTCGCGCGTTTTTGCCAGCGTCGGTAGTCGATCCGGAGTTAGGCGACAAGGTAGGCCGACGCCTCGATGGCCGCGATCTGACTGCCGAGTGGTTAAAGAGCAATCCACGCGGTGCCTACGTGTGGAACGCAGCGCAGTTGCGCAATGCCAAAGACGCGTCCGCCGTACTGGGTCTGTTTGAGTACGATCACATGCAATACGATCACGACCGCGACCGCAGCGAACAAGGTGATCCCTCTCTGGAGGAGATGACACGCTTCGCTATCGAAAAGCTGGCCAGGGCCAATCCTGATGGCTATGTGCTACTGGTCGAAGGCGGACGCATTGACCATGCCAATCACGAAGGCAACGCCTATCGCGCGCTGGACGAGACCGTGTCGATGTCGCGCGCAGTCCATGCCGCAGCGGAAATGACGTCGCCAGAGGACACCCTGATCGTAGTGACCGCCGACCACTCGCACACGCTTGGCTTCGTCGGCTATCCGGTGCGCGGAAACCCGATCCTCGGCAAGGTGCGCGGCCGGGCCAAAGAGGACGATGACCCGAACCAGTACGCGCTCGACTTGCTGGGCTTGCCCTACACCACCCTCGTGTATGCAAACGGGCCGGGCTATAGCGGGGCAAGCGCCACGCAACCCGCTGGCCCCAAGCGCCACCTGCACCAGCCGGGCAAGTTCGAGCCCGCCGTCGGCCGTCCCGACCTGAGCCATGTGGACACGACCGATCCGAACTTCATGCAGGAAGCCCAGGTGCCGCTGGAGATCGAGTCGCACGGCGGCGATGACGTCGGCATCTGGTCACGCGGCCCCGGCAGCCAAGCCCTGCGCGGCACGATGGAACAGAACGTGATCTACCACGTCATAGTGCAAGCGACGCCCATCTTGCGCGAGCGCCTTTGCGCAGCCGGCCTCTGCAATGCCGACGGCGTGCCCGTCGACCTTCCCGCGCCAGCCCAGTTCAACAAACAGCCATCCCGAGGCCGCGCCGCGCAACACTAGCCATAGCCGCCGCGCCACACGCCAGCAATGTTTGCTAGGAGCCACCGTAGAAGGGCGCACAAGCTGGGAGAGCAGACTGAAAATTTCACCACGGCGCGCGCAAAATTTGCACGCATGCCACCGCAACTAGCTGCAAAAAAACTGTTTTATCCAATACGTCATGTGGCCACGGATATATTTTTTCTACGTTGTTATTCTGCGTCTGCGCAATTGAATCAACCGCGTGGGTGAATTCACGGGGACACCAGAATGCGCCCGAAAGGGCTCTGTTTAGCCCTTTCCTGCAGCGTGCCTGGAAAAGAGATCAATGACCGGAAAGACTGCTGGCGAGCAGGCGTCCAATCAACGAAAATTGTTCACTATGAGCCGCTGGATTCGGCGCGATCCTGATAGTCCTCAGTGCTCGCGCGCTGGCGCGCTGGTGAGGTCCTTGCCTGGCCGCGCGCGTCAGACCGGGGCCCGGCTGCTCATGCGCGCCTCACTACATTCCTAATTGGAATTTCTACTGGATCAACGCGCAGCAGAGAAACCGGCGCGCAGTAAAAGCATATTGATGTACTCGGAACAGAGATCATTTCCGCATAGCCTGCAACAGCGGTACTTTCAGCAGAAAACTGCGCACGAAGCGGCGTTGCCTCTGATCGAAAAAAGCCGATATGTTAAGATTACCCCGCAAAACCGGGCCAAGTCCCGGCATCGACGTGATTAGCGCGCAGCTTTAGTGGGCCTGCACGCAGACAATCCAGGGGCAGAAAACACACGTTGGCGTCCCGCCAATCTCCCGCTGTTACCGAGGAAATATAACTCCGCTCGTGCGAGGTCCGATCTTTTCCGTTTTCGCGCTGTTGTGCAGCGTGGCGTTACTGCTGGCCGGCAATGGATTACTCAGCATCCTGGTGGTTGTGCGCGCGGGTGCCGAAGGCTTCGGCCCTCTCGGCATCGGACTGGTGATGTCCGGTTATTTCGTCGGCTTCATCCTGGGCACTTCCGGTTCACCATTGCTGATTCGCCGCATCGGACACATCCGTGCCTTTTCCGTACTCGCCGCGGTCGCGGCCATTGCCGCCTTGCTGTATCCGATATGGAGCCTGCAACCGGTCTGGATAGGCCTGCGCATCCTTACTGGCATCGCTCTGGCCGGTTTGTGCACCGTTATCGAAAGCTGGTTGAACACGCAGGCCGATCCAGCACAACGCAGCCGCGTGTTTGCTGCGTACATGGTGGTCAGTCTGGTCGCCTTGTCGCTCGGTCAACTGCTGTTGAACGCGCAAGCGGCAGGCGGCTTTGTACTTTTCAGTGTGGTGGCGATCATGACTTCGCTCGCCGCAATACCCGTGGCCAGTACACAGTTGCAGCAGCCGGTGCTTTTGCCGGGGCCTCCGGTGCGCTTGCGTCAGGTGATCGTCCTCGCACCTGGCGCCGCCATGGGTGCATTGTTGGCAGGAATTGTGCTGGGCGCTTTCTGGAGTCTGGGTCCGGCCTACGCGTCAAGCGTCGGGCTGACCCGGGTACAGGTGTCATCTTTCATGAGCATCACCATTCTGGGCGGTGCGCTGATGCAGTTTCCGATCGGCCGCCTGTCTGATCGCCATGATCGACGCACGGCCCTGGCCCTGGTCAGCGGACTGGGCGCCACTCTCATGCCCGGGCTGGATGCTTTTCGCCTGTACGTGCTGTTCTTCCTGATCGGCGGACTGACCTTCGCTTTGTATCCCTTGTGCGTAGCGCACTTGCTGGACCATCTTCCCGCCGATGCATTGCTGTCGGGCTGCAGCGCATTACTGTTGTTGAATGGTGTTGGCGCAGCCATAGGTCCCTTGCTTGCTGGCGCAACCATGCAGGAAGTGGGCCCCACGGCATTGCCCATGGTGTTTTGCGTGACCTTGCTGTTGCTTGCCGTGATTACGGGCAGCCGCCGCTTGCTGCGTGTGCGCACTCTGTTGAGGCATGCGCGCTTCCATCCGATGTTGCGGACCACACCCGTGGCCCTGGCGCTTCTGCCACAGATGACCGAACAAGAATTTGAAAAGGAGGTGCACCATGACCAGCACTAACTCGATGCAAACCCTGCTGTTGGCAACCGATCTCGACGGTACTTTCCTGGCCGGCAGCGCCAAAGACCGCCGCCAGCTGTATCGGTTGATCGATATGCACCCGGGCGTGCGCACGGCCTGGGTCACTGGCCGTGGCGTGGAGACGGTGTTGCCGTTGCTGTCCGACCCGTCGATGCCCATGCCTGATTATCTGATCTGCGATGTCGGCGCCACGATTGTGGCCTGCGCGGACATGCAATCCGTGCAGCCACTGCAGTCTGAAATCGAATCGCGCTGGCCGGGCGAACAGGTGGTAGTCGAATCGATGAGCGAATTCGAGCCATTGATCCGACAGGATGTGCCGCAGCAGCGGCGCTGTTCGTACTACTGCAATCCAGAGGATCTCGGGCGCCTGCGCCCCGCCATAGAAGCGAAGGCAAGGCAGCTGGACTGCGACGTGCTTTATTCGGCGGACCGCTACCTCGATATTCTGCCCAGCGGCACCAACAAGGGCAGCGCGCTGCTGGCGCTGACTGCGCAACTGGGCATCGCGCCGTCGCGGGTGCTGGTGGCCGGCGATACCTTGAATGACCTGTCCATGTTCGGCATCGGCTTCAAGGGCGTGTGCGTTGGCAGATCGGAATTGCCCTTGCTGACCGCGACCCAGGGCATGGACGATGTCCTGCATGCCGAGCGCGCGGGTTGTGGTGGCATCCTTGCCGCGCTGTCCCATTTCGACTTCATCGACGAAGACGCCGTCGGTTTCGACCACGCTGCCGTCATGGACCCTGGCAAGGCGGACCTGGTGATGGTCTATCACCGCCTGCCTTACGAAGAGCATCTGAAGGACGGCAAGGTTCTGCGCCGCACACACAGCTCTCCAAACGGCATCATCCCCAGCCTGCTGAGTTTCTTCGGCGAGGGCCATCCCGGCTCATGGGTGGCCTGGAGCGTGGCGGAGACTGGCGATGAACCGTTCACGGTCCACACCGCTGTCGACGCCAATCGCTATCCGCAGCTCACCGCTGCGCGCGTGCCATTGACCAAGGCGCAGGTCGACGTGTTCTACAAGCGCTTTTCCAAGGAAGCGTTCTGGCCGGTCATCAATACGTTCTGGGAACGTGCGCGCTTCGACGAGGGCGACTGGCAGGTGTTCAAGCAGGTCAACCGACTCTTTGCCGAGGCGACTGCGGCCGAAGCAGCGTGGGGCGCAACGGTGTGGTTGCACGACTACAACCTGTGGATGGTGCCCTCGACCCTGCGCGAGCTGCGTCCCGACCTGAATATCGCCTTCTTTCACCACACCCATTTCCCGGCTGGCGATATCTTCAACATCATTCCCTGGCGCCGTGAAATTCTCGGCAGCCTGCTGGCCTGCGATTACATCGGTTTCCAGATTCCGCGGCACGCTGAGAATTTCGTGGACACCCTGCGCGGCGCGGTTCCCGTTGATGTTGTCTCACGGGTGTCGTGCGCGCCACGCTTCCTGACCTACGGTTGCTGCGTGGGTCTAGACAGCATGCCCACCGAAATCCGTGCGCATGACCGCACCATCCGCCTCGGCGCCCACCCTATCGGCACCGATGTCGAGCATATCGGCCAGCTGGTGGATTCACTTGCAGTCGGCCAGCAGGCGGCGGCTATCCGTGAGGAAATCGGCGAGCGCAAACTGGTGTTGTCCATCGAGCGGCTTGATTACGGCAAAGGCACGCTGGAAAAACTGGCCGCTTTCGAAGCGCTGCTGGATCGCAATCCGGACATGCACGGCAAGGTGACACTGGTGCTGGTGTGCGTGCCCGCCGCTCGTGAAATGACGGTTTACCGGCAACTGCAGGAAGAAATCGAGCGTGCAGTTGGCCGGATCAACGGCAGGTTGTCGCGTCTGGATTGGACGCCGGCGCGTTTCTTCGCCCGCGCGTTGCCGTTCGAATCAGTGGTGGCCCATTACGCGGCGGCCGACGTGATGTGGATTACGCCACTGCGTGATGGTTTGAACCTGGTGGCGAAGGAATTCATCGCCACCCAGGGCCACACCGGTGGCAAGGGCGTGCTGGTCCTGTCGGAGTTCGCAGGTGCTGCCGCCGAATTGAAGGGTGCCCTGCTGACCAACCCGCACGACAGCGAAGAAATGGTAGCGACCTTGCGCCTGGCCCTGACCATGGGCGAAGCAGAACGTGAGGACCGCCAGCGCACCTTGTTCGAGATCGTCAATCACTATGACCTGTCGTGCTGGGGCCGGGAATTCCTGGCCGCCGCTCGCGGTGGTGATGGAAGTGAGGCACTACCTGCCACCGTCGCCGGCGCGGATGAGCGACAACACGCTGTCGAAGCCTGAAGGGGCCAAATAAAAGTTTGCAGGCTTCCGTAGCAATCACTCGATCCGCATCCGCGCGCCGCGCTTAAAAAAGCGAACGCCGAGTCGCACGCGCGTTCGTTTCACCAGTCCTGCAGGGTTGTGCATGAGGCGCTTACGCCGCAGCCAATTCGATCCTGAACGTCGTGCCGATGCCGGGCGTACTGCGCACGTCCAGAGTGCCGGCCGCGGCGGTGACCAGATCGTGCACCACCGCCAAGCCAAGACCTGTGCCTTCTCCGCTGGGCTTGGTGGTGAAGAAAGGCTCGAACACCCGTGCTTGCACCTCTGCGGGCATGCCGGCGCCGTTGTCGCTGAACTCGAGGGCGATACCACCTTCGGCACGGGCAGTCGCACTGAGCGCGAAGCGGCCGCCTTCGGGCATGGCTTGTTGCGCGTTGCTGGCGATATTGAGTGCCATCAGTTCGAACTGGGTGCGGTCGAACCGGATGGAGGGCAGGCTGGCCGGCACCTGCAACTGAAGTTCGATCTCGGGCGGGAACAACTGCCGCAGCATGGGCCGGAGTTCGCGCAGTGCTTCGGCCGGGTCGAAGACCTGCAACAGGGTTTCGTCCTGGCGACTGAAGCTCAACAACTTTCTCACCACCAGGACAGCGCGGCGTGCGGCCGATTCCACGCCGGTCACGGCCTGCTGCAATTCTTCCGGTTCGTGCAGCCTGCGAGCGCGGCTGGTGTAACCCAGGATCAGAGACATCAGATTGCCGAAATCATGTGCCACGCCGCTGGCCAGGCGTCCTACCGCCTCTACCTTTTGTGCGTGGATCAGCTTCTCCTGCGCCTT
>JBDTZK010000295.1:0-3756 GCA_040005195.1 Pseudoxanthomonas sp. | reverse complement strand
AGGTCTTCACTGTGACCCAGGACTGAGGCCTTGCTTGCTCCACCCGATATGGGTGGAGCAAGCAAGGTTGGGCTTCAAACATCAGTGTTTGAAGCCCAACCCCCTGGCGTTGACGCGGATGCGTGAGACCAGCGTGTGCGAAGTCATGTACAGCATGCTTCCGTCATCGCCAAACGCACAATTCGAGATGGCACCGCCCGTCTCGATCCGGCCCAGTCGTTTGCCCGTGGCATCCATGACCAGAATGCCACCGGGTGCGGTGGCAAAGATGTTTCCCTCTTCCGAGATGGCCATGCCGTCAGGCAAGCCCGGCAATTTTTTATCGAGCAGATCCGAGGCATCGCCAAACAGGCGTTTCCCCGTGACCATCGCTTGCGCATCCAGCGAATACGCCATCCATATCGGACGCGCAGGGTCGGAGTTGGAGACATACAAGGTGCGCTCATCCGGCGAAAGGGCAATGCCGTTCGGAAAGCTCAGGCTGTCGTCGATCAATCGGACGCTGCCGTCCACATCTATGCGATAGATGCCGTTGACCGACAGTTCTTTTATCGGCGAGTCATCCAGTTCCTTCAGACCGTAAGGCGGGTCGGTAAAAAATACGACTCCACTGTGATGGGCGACGACGTCATTCGGACTGTTGAATCTCTTGCCATCGATACTGGCCGCCAGCGTGGTCTTGCGCTTGGTTGCCAGATCCATTCGCGCGACGAGACGTGAACCCGAATCGGCCAGCAGCATCGTGCCCTGATTTTCAAGGAACAACCCGTTGGCACCCGCTTCGTTCACCGTCAGTGGGTCGGGTTGTGCCAAACCCGAAGGCTTGAGGAACACCGTAGGTCCCCCGGATTTCGTCCATCGATACATTGTGTTTTGCGGCACATCGTTGAACAGCAGATAGCCGCCGTCCTTTACCCACGCAGGACCTTCCGACCAGGTAAAGCCGTCGGCAATCTTCTCCATGTGCGAATCAGCGGGCACGATCTGGTGGAAAGATGGATCCAGTGCCGTCAGCTTCCCGAAGGCGGACGCGGAAGAAGTGACCTGTGCCCCGGAGGCGACGCAGCCCAGGAAACACAAGGTCGACGCCAAGGCAAGGATGCGAAAGGGAGAAATGGTCATGTAGTTCCTCATGAGTAGGACATGCAAGTGACAGGAAAATTGCGAAGCGTCGGTGTTGCGTCGACGCGATGAGTGGAGGGGCAGGGTGCGCACAATCGAACCGACGCCATTCGCTGCAGCAGGGATGACAGCCAAACGCTTGCTCGGCCGCCACCCATAAAAGCTGCCAGCCGCGGCAGTGCCGGTCTTTCCATCCCATCCTGGCACACAGCATTTGCGTCTTGCCGGGTTCGCCACGGGCGGGCAGGCGCACTCTGGGTAATAGCAGGTTTTATTCCCATCCGGATGCTCCTTGGAAAGTGGATGGCGAGGGATAAATGATGTTGCTGCGCAGCGTGCAGCACTTTAATGGTAGCGCTACCATTACCATATATCGAGGGGCGTCACGTGCAGGGATTTCGAGCGCTCGCTCGCCAGTCAGATGTGCGGCGGAGGTTGCGATTCGGCCTGTGGTGCGGGACGGCAGGCGGTATTAGTAGTTGGTGGATTAGATGGTGCAAAAGTGGCATCGGCCGCAGGGGTCGACACGGTTGCATTTACTCGCGCGACCGAGCGGACGGTCGCCTTCGAACTTGAGTGCAGGGGCAACGAATGGCGTCCATCAACAGCGGTGCAGAGGTGCTCTCGGTTTCGGAGAAGGTGGGCTACAGCCTGGGAGACCTGGCTGCCAATCTGATCTTCCAGACCCTCATCACCTATCTCGCTTTTTTCTATACCGATGTTTACCGGATTCCTGCATCCACGGCAGCCAAGATCATCTTCCTGGTGGGATTGCTGGGCGCCTTCATCTTCACCCCACTGGTCGGAATTCTGGCTGATCGCACCCGCACCCGCTGGGGCAAATTCAGGCCATGGGTACTCTGGACGGCCGTCCCTTTTGGTGTGCTTTCCCTGCTCGCTTTCAGTACGCCGGATCTGGGTGAGCATGGCAAGGTCATCTATGCCCTGACGACTTACGCCCTGCTGATGCTGGTGTATGCGTCCAACAACTTGCCTTACTCCGCACTCAGTGGCGTTTTGACGGGCAACATGGCGCAACGCAACAGTCTGTCTGCTTATCGCTTCGTGGCAGTGATGATTGCCCAGTTCATCGTGCAGGTGCTGTTGTTGCCCCTGGTTCTGATACTGGGCCATGGTGACAAGGTCCGTGGTTTCGAGAACACGATGACTCTTTTTGCTGTCGCCGGCACGGTCTTCTTCCTGATCACCTTCTTCACCACTCGCGAGCGCATCGTACCTGCGCCCGAGCAGAAGTCGGGTGTGCTGCAGGACTTGACTGATCTGACACGCAACGGCCCCTGGCTGGTGATGCTGGCCCTGACCATCCTGGTGTTCGTGAACCTGGCGCTCAAGGGCGGAATGTATATCTATTACTTCCAGTACTACCTTGATGAAGCGCAGCTGGCCAGTTTCCTGCAGAGCACAGGCTTCAACAGTTTCATTGAACATATCAACGCCGGCCTGACCGCCGTGGGCCTGACGCAATTCGCTTGGCCCAAGGATGCACCCACGTCCGCCTTCAGTCTGTTCAATGCAGGTGGCATCATTTGCATGATTCTGGGTATTGGCATCTCACAGCGTCTGGCAGACCGCTTTGGAAAGCGCAATGTGTTTGGTAGCGCCTTGCTGCTTTCGACCCTCTTCCTGCTTGCCTTCTTTTTCTATTCGCCGCAATCCATCGGCCTGGTCTTCATCAGTTACATCCTGCACGGCTTCAGCTATGGCATCACCATACCGCTGCTATGGGCGATGACTGCGGATGTGGCCGACTACTCGGAATGGAAAAACAACCGCCGCGCCACGGCCATCATTTTCTCCGCCATGTTGTGTGGATTGAAGATTGGCTTGAGCGTGGGCGGGGCACTGGTCGCAGGAATCCTTGCCTACTATGGCTACAGCGCAGGCGCCGCCACGCAGGTACCGCAGACCGTTGATGGCATACGCCTTGCGGTCAGTATCTATTGCTCCATCCCCTTCCTGATCGCCGTGGCCATGCTCTGGCTCTACAAGATCGACAAGGCAATGGAATCGCGCATCGAACGTGACCTGGCCGAACGTAGGCTGATGACGGCGATGCCCTGAGTGGGTTTCCACTGGAACGACAAAAAATGTCTGATGAAATGAATGCTCCGGACTTGGAAGCGCTGGCAGCCACGGCGATTTCAAAGCCTCTACTAAGCCACATCTACACAGCTGATCCTTCCGCGCATGTGTTCGATGGTCGCCTCTATATCTATCCTTCCCACGATATCGATGCGGGCATTCCGTTCAACGACCTGGGCGACCATTTCGGAATGCAGGACTACCACGTCCTACGAATGGATTCGCCTGGTGACAAGGTGGTTGATTGCGGCATTGCGTTGCATATCGACGACGTGCCCTGGGCGCAGCGACAAATGTGGGCGCCTGACGTAGCAGCCCGTGATGGACGCTACTTCCTGTATTTCCCCGCCAAGCGTGCAGATGGCATTTTCCAGATTGGCGTAGCCGTCAGCGATAGCCCGGAAGGTCCGTTCCGGCCCGAGCAACAGCCCATCAAGGGAAGCTACTCCATCGATCCGGCCGCTTTCTTGGATGACGACGGCACCTGTTACCTGTATTTCGGCGGACTATGGGGCGGCCAATTGCAAAGTT
>JBDTZK010000294.1:0-3759 GCA_040005195.1 Pseudoxanthomonas sp. | reverse complement strand
TCCAGACTGGCGTCACGTGCGAGCACCGTCTGGTCGTAGGACACGCGCGCCGAGCGCGCCTTCAGCGTGGATGGAAGTATCTCGAAAGGCCCCTGGCGCAGTTGCTTGCCCAGCGCAAACGTGGCGCGCGCATCCTGCAGTTCATCGACGCGCCACTTGGCCAACTGCAGCGAACGCAGGGTGTCGGTAGTGATGCCATCGAAGTGCAGGGTCCACGGCGGGGTCTTCTTGCTGGAAGCGGCCGGCAGCAGCACGGGCACGTCGCGGTCGAGCACCAGGGCCACGTCATCGGCGCGGATGGTGCCGAAGCTCAGGCGTCGCGCCAGCAGCGGCAACAGCTTGATGCGGCCCCGCGCTTCGGGACTGGTCGCCACCCAGCGATTCTGTCGCGCGTGACCACCCACGCGCAGGCCGCTGGCGTGGATATGTCCCGGATACAGGCTGTAAGCGCTTGCCCACTCGATATGAAAACGCTCGGGCTTGGGATTGAAAGTGCGCATGGCCAGCGCGCTATTGAGGAACAGGTTCGCAGCAAGCAAGTACAGCAACTCGATGCCGAGCAGGATCAGGCCAGTCAGGATCAGGCCGCGGCGGTGCTTGCGCGGCCAGGTGGTCAGTAGGGACATGGCCTTAGCATGACGCAAGCAAGGTTATGACGGTCTGCACACGCCTATCCGGTACGCCGCGTGCCTGGTGCCAGCAAGGTTGATTCAGTCCTGCAGTGCCTGGGCAAGGAACGGTGCGGTTCTGCTGCTGCGACTTTTGGCGACTCTACTGGGCGGACCTGCTGCGACGACCTGACCGCCTTCCTGGCCTGCGCCGGGGCCCATATCAATGACCCAGTCGCTGGCGGCGGCCACGCGCATGTCGTGTTCCACCAGGATGACCGTATTGCCGGCATCGACCAGCCCGTGCAGCTGCAACAGCAGCTTGTCCACATCGGCCGGGTGCAGGCCGGTGGTGGGTTCGTCCAGTACGTAGACCGTGTCGCGGCGCTGAGCACGTTGCAGTTCACTGGCCAGCTTGATGCGTTGCGCCTCGCCACCAGAAAGTTCGGTGGCGGGTTGGCCCAGTCGCAGATAGCCCAGGCCCACTTCCATCAACACTTGCAGTGGACGCGCGATGACCGCGTCGTCGGCGAAGAACGTTGCGGCCTGCTGCACATTCATGGCCAGCACCTGGGCGATGTTGCGGCCGTGCAGTTCTATGTCCAGCGTCTTGGCGTTGTAGCGCGCGCCGTGGCAGGTGGGGCACGGTGCATACACGCTGGGCATGAACAGCAGTTCCACCGACACCGAACCTTCGCCTTCGCAGGTTTCGCAACGGCCCTTGGCCACGTTGAAGGAAAAGCGGCCCGGATCGTAGCGCCGTTTCTTCGCGACAGGCGTGGCGGCGAAACGCTTGCGCACGTGATCGAACAAACCGGTATAGGTAGCCAGATTGGAACGCGGCGTGCGGCCGATGGGCTTCTGGTCCACGCGCACCAGTCGTTTCACGTGCTCCAGCCCTTCGACAATGTGGCCACCCACCGGTACGTGCGCGCTGCGTTCCAGCGGGTCGACTTCCTCCTGTTCGTCACCGGTTTCGTGGCCCAGATGCGCGGCCAGCAGTTCGACCAGCGCCTGACTGACGAGCGAGGATTTCCCCGAACCCGACACGCCGGTGACGCTGGTGAACACGCCGAGTGGGAATTCCACATTCAGGTCTTCCATATTATTGCGTGTCACACCCTGCAGACGTAGCCACGCCGATGGTGTGCGTGCATGGCTCTCGAAGCGCGTGCTATCGGCAAACAGATAGCGACGCGTGTGCGAGGCATTGATCTTCTGCAGGCCTGCCGGTGGCCCGCTGTACAACACGCAGCCGCCCTGCTCGCCCGCACCGGGGCCCACGTCCACCAGCCAGTCGGCATGGTGGATGACATCGATCTCATGCTCCACCACGAACAGGGAATTGCCCGACGCCTTCAGCTGATCGAGCGCGGACAGCAACGATTGCGCATCGGCCGGATGCAAGCCAGCGGACGGTTCGTCCATCACGTACACCACACCGAACAGGTGCGAGCGGATCTGCGTGGCAAGTCGCAAGCGCTGCAGTTCGCCAGGCGAAAGCGTTGGTGTGCTGCGTTCCAGCGTGAGGTAACCCAGACCCAACTGCTGCACCACCGCGATGCGTGCGCGTAGATCTTCAGCGATGCGTTGTGCGGCGATAGCCTGTTCGGGATGCGCGTCGGCCTTGCGCGGCCGGGCGCCGGCGGCCGGTTGCAGCAGCTCGGCCACGCGCGCCAGCGGCAGACGCGACAGCGCGGCGATGTCCAGGCCAGCAAAGGTCACCGACAATGCTTCGCGGCGCAGGCGCTTGCCGTCGCAAGCCGGACATGCCGTGCTGAGCAGGTATTGCGACACGCGCTTCTTGATCAGCGGGCTTTGCGTGGTGGCGAAGGTATGCAGCACATAGCGACGCGCACTGGTAAAGGTGCCCATGTAGCTGGGCTCGATCTTCTGCCGCAGTGCGCGCTTCACTTCGGCCGGGGTGAAACCGGCATACACGGGCACGACGGGTTGCTCGTCGGTGTAAAGAATCCAGTCGCGGGTCTTCTTCGGCAACTGTTTCCATGGCACGTCCACGTCGTGGCCGAGCGTGGTCAGGATGTCGCGCAGGTTCTGCCCGTGCCACGCGGTGGGCCAGGCGGCAATGGCGCGTTCGCGGATGCTCAGTGACCGGTCGTGCACCATCGAAGCTTCGTTCGCATCGTAAATGCGGCCAAGTCCATGACATTCGGGACAGGCGCCGGCAGGGGTGTTGGGCGAAAAACCGTCGGCATAAATGATGTCCTGGCCGGGCGGATAATCACCCGCGCGCGAGTAAAGCATGCGCAGCGAATTGGAAATGGTGGTGACGCTGCCCACCGACGAGCGCGTGGTCGGCGAGCCACGCTGCTGTTGCAATGCGACCGCTGGCGGCAGGCCTTCGATGGAATCGACTTCGGGAACGCCCGCCTGGTCGATGAGCCGCCGCGCGTAGGGCGAAATGGAATCCAGGTAACGGCGCTGCGCTTCGGCGAACAGCGTGCCGAACGCGAGAGAGGATTTTCCGGAACCGGAAATGCCGGTGAACACCACCAGTGCATCGCGCGGAATGTCGACGTCCACGTTCTTGAGGTTGTGCTCGCGCGCACCGCGGACCTGGACGAATCCTTGGGTGTCATTGGTATTGCGCATGGTGGAAGATTGCGCTGGTTTGCGTTTTGATTTCGACATGGCTTTATTGGGCATTGCGGTCTTCATGCAGACAGGGTGACGTGCGCGGAGTAATGGAGTGTCAAGGCGGATCTCCCTTCACATCAGAGACTGCAATGTAGCACTCGATTGAACCTTTCTCCCGTTTACGGGGGAAGGTGCCCGAAGGGCGGATGGGGGCGCTTTAACGCTGATGGTCCTGCGCCAAGAGCGCCCTCACCTGGCTGCTACGCAGCCTTTCCTCTCCCGTAAACGGGGGAGGAGTTTCATTCGGTGACGCACCAGGTAAGCGGGCTTCAAAAGGGAAGTGCGTTTCACATCAGAGACTGCAATGTTGCTCTCGATTGAACCCTTCTCCCGTTTACGGGGGAAGGTGCCCGAAGGGCGGATGGGGGGCGCTTTAATGCTGATGGGGAGCTCGGTGGGGGCGGCGGCCTGGTTGTCGGTGGCGCCGATGATGCGGCCCGGTTTGGTGCCGCCGCCGGCGAAGAGGATGCTCTGGGCCATGGACCAGTGGTCG
>JBDTZK010000293.1:0-3784 GCA_040005195.1 Pseudoxanthomonas sp. | reverse complement strand
CCATATTTTCTGGCGCGCAGAAACCTTCCGCAGCGGCGATGTGATTCCCTCGCCGCCGCGCCGGCTGGAAGTCACCGCCTGCCTGCTGTTGCTTGTCTATGGCATTGCAATGAGCGTCGGTGCCGGACCGATGTTGCGCTATACACAGGATGCCGCGGTGCAGATTCTGGACCCGGCCCACTATGTCGAACAGGTGCGTGCAACCGCGCCTTATTCACGCGCGCCCTCGCCATGAGGCGGTTGCTGCCGTCGCTGCCATTGAGCGCCATGGTTTTTCTGCTGTGGCTGTTGTTGCAGGCCGATCTGAGCCTGGGCCAGCTGGCGCTCGGGGTCTTGCTGGCCATTTCCCTGCCATTGATTGCCGGCGCATTGAACCCGCAGCGGGCGCACTTCGGGCGCATCAGGCCCATCGCCCACCTGGTCAAGGTGGTGTCGGTGGATATCGTGCTGTCCAACATTGAAGTGGCGCGCCGGATTCTTGGCCCGGAGCGCGCGCTCAAGCCGGATTTCATCTGGGTACCGCTGGACCTGACCAGCATCCACGGCATCACCGCACTGGCCAGCATCATTACCCTGACACCCGGCACGGTCTCGGCCGAACTGACCGAAGACCAGCGTTATCTGCTGGTGCATTGTTTCAACCTGGGTGACCGCCAGGACACCATCGACACGATCAAATCGCGCTACGAAGCCCCGTTGAAGGAGATATTCCAGTGATCGCAACCGCCGTGGTGATCTCGCTGTACGCGGTCGGCCTGGCCATGCTGATGAGCCTGTGGCGACTGGTGCGTGGACCCACCGTGCCCGACCGGATCCTGGCGCTGGATACGCTCTACATCAACACCATCGCGTTGCTGATCCTGTTCGGCATGCACCTGGATTCCTCGATCTACTTTGAAGCTGCGCTTGTCATCGCCATGCTGGGTTTCGTCAGCACCGTGATGTTGAGCAAGTACGTGCTGCGCCGGGATATCGTGGAATGAGCGCCGTGGTCGAAATTGCAATGGTGATACTGCTGGCGATCGGTTGCGGCTTCGTGCTGGTGGGGTCGTTCGGTCTGGTCAAGCTTTCAGATTTCTTCAAGCGCCTGCACGGCCCGACCAAGGCAACCACGCTGGGCGTGGGCTGCATTCTCATCGCATCCATCGCCCATCACGCCCGGCTCGGCGATGGCCTGGGCCTGCGCGAAATACTGATCACGCTGTTCCTCTTCATCACCGCACCGGTCAGCGCGCACTTGCTTGCCAAGGCCGCCCTGTCGTTGGCACCCGATCGCCCGCATCCGCCCGTAAGTGTGGCCAGCAGCGATGACAGCGATGGAAAATACACAACCGACGCCGAGGGCAAGCGCCGCACTACCGCAGACCCGGCGCGCCCTGACAGCAGTTCGGCCCGCTAGATCAGGAAAAGTTCGAAGCCCACCCAGGCCAGGAAGGCGACGAACAGGATGGCACCCTCGGCCTTGCTGATGCGCAGATCGCCGCGCAGCATGGGATACAGCACCAGCGCGAAGGCGATGGCGGCTGGCAACTCCAGCCTGACGAACGACTCGGGCAGCGGCAGCGGACGCAGTGCTGCCATGCCGCCAATGACCACCAGCAGATTGAACAGACTGGAACCGATGACATGGCCGACGACCATATCGCCATGCCCGCGACGCGCGGCGGCGATGGCGGCGGCGACTTAGGGTAATGCGGTACCGATGGCCACCGGCAGCAGGCCGACCAGCAGCGGCGACCAGCCCAAAGAGGCACCGATGATCGGCGCACCCTGGACCACGAAGCGCGCGCCGAAGTACAACAGGGCCGAGGCAATGGCGAAGCGCAACAGGTTCATCCACAGCACGCTTCGGGTGGCGGCATAGGCGGCAACGCTGTCGCGTACATCGATGGATTCACAACCGCTGCGTGCCAGCAGGAACGCCACCACGCCGACGAAGATCAACAGCAACACGATGCCTTCGACACGCGAGATCACGCCGTCGAGGCCAAAAAAGATCACCGCCAGCGTCACCAGCGTCAGCAACACCAACAGGGGCGAGAGCAGGCGCATGCGCACCAGCAGCGGCGCGAAGATCGCCGCCACGCCCAGGGTCAGGCCGAAGTTGACGAGGTTGCTGCCGACTGCATTGCCCAATGCCAGATCCTGCGCACCGACCGCATAGGCGCGCGCATTGACGAACAACTCGGGCAACGACGTGCCGAAAGCGAGCAGCAGCAAGCCCGCGACGAAAGGCGATGCACCGAACTTCTGCGCCAGTCCCGACGCACCCTTGACGATGGAATCACCTCCCAGCGCCAGCAGCACCAGGCCCAGTACAAAGAAACCCCAGGCTTCAGCCATCGTCGTTCTCCCCTTTCGCTTCCGTGATTGCGTGGGCCGATTCTAGGGCAAACCCGCCTGGCCTGGTGCCGGCTGCGGCGCATGGCCGGCAGCCGGCGATAGCGCGTGGGTCAGGAGCAGCCTTCCACGTAATCGGCCTGCGGTGCCAGGCCAACGCGCCAGGCGGTGACCTTGCCGGCCGCATCGGTTTCGAATACCAGCTTGCTCGATGAACCCTCGGCGTCGTCCAGGGACAGGTAGCTTCCGCCTTCCACGTACTTGTGCGGCGAAGACTGCAGAGAGTTGCGGTAGAGCTTCTGCAATGCGTCGGTGGTCATGCCGACCTTGCCACCACCCGGCGCGGCTTCCTTGTCAGTGCCTACGTCGTAACGCACAAACTTGCCGTCCTCGATCATGAAAGCGAAGTCCGACGGCGCCTTCACCCATTTCGGGCTGAGGTAATAACAGGTGCTTCCTTCCGTGGGCTTGCCATTCAAATCGCCGGCCCATGCCAGCCTGGCCTCTTCCACCGTGCTGCCCAGCTTCATGTCGCCATAGCCGGCGAAGCTGGCCTGGGATGCGGCTTCCACAACGGGCAATGCGCCGGCATCGGCGGGTGCTGTGCTGACGACAGCACCGGTGGCCGGCGACGTGGCGGGCGAAGGATCAGTGGCCGCCATCGGCGCGTCGGTAGCGGCTTGCTGTTGGCAACCGGCAAGCGCCACGACCAGTGCCGTGGCCAGGGAAAGGGTTCGCATCATCGGTGCTGCTCCATTCGTGGGATGCCCACAGCCTAGCGCCGACGATGGAGAAATCCGTGAAAGCAGGCGAACCCTCAGGGCGCGCTGAAATGTTTCTTCAAGCCCGCCCAACACTGCTGGTAATCACGCTGGCGGTGGGCGGCATCGATGGATTGGCGCGTCGGCCGGATCACCGCGCGGGTCTCGAACATGAAGGCCATGGTGTCGGCAATCACATCCGGCTTCGACAGGTCGGCCTGGCTGGCCTTTTCGAACGTAGCCGCGTCCGGCCCGTGGCCGCTCATGCAGTTGTGCAGCGACGCGCCACCGGGCGAAAAGCCTTCGGCCTTCGCATCGTAGGCGCCGTGCACCAGTCCCATGAATTCGCTGGCCACGTTGCGGTGAAACCACGGTGGCCGGAAGGTGTCCTGCGCCACCAGCCAGCGTGGCGGGAAGATCACAAAATCCAGATTGGCCGTGCCGGGCGTGTCACTGGGCGAGGTGAGCACGGTGAAAATAGACGGGTCCGGATGATCGAAACTGATCGAACCGATGGCGTTGAAACGGCGCAAGTCGTAACGATACGGCGCGTAATTGCCATGCCAGCCCACCACATCCAATGGCGAATGGCCGATGTCGGCGCGCCACAGATGGCCCTGGAATTTGGCGACCAACTCGAATGGCCGTCCAACTGCCGCAGCCTCGACATCTTCGAACGCCGC
>JBDTZK010000292.1:0-3789 GCA_040005195.1 Pseudoxanthomonas sp. | reverse complement strand
CACGCCCACGCCCCGCACGCCGGCGGCGGGCAGAATGAAGCGGGTCTGCAGGTCGTTCTGATTGCTCACGGTTCTCCCAGGTCGGCATGCTCGCCGCACAAATTCTTGCCTTCTATGGTGTGGGCGACCACCTCCCATTCCAACGGGGAGCAGCATACGTCGGCTCTTGCTGCCTCCGGGCATTGCGACTGTCTTGTGGTCGCGCCCGAGGGCTTCAACGGCTTTGGCCATCAAGCTTGCAATGGATAAGCTATATATGAGGTGTCATGGCAATCATCGAGTGTGGGCATCACCAGAGGCGAACGGTTAACATTCGGCCCGGCCGCAGAACGCAGGATCCGGGGGAATAGCATCGATACCAACGAGGCGGGTAAGTCCTCCAGACGACGACGCTGGCTGCGCTGGATACTGGCGCTACCGTTTCTGTTTGCCTTGGCCAGCATCCTGCAGGTGGCCGTGTTGCGTTTTATCGATCCACCGCTGTCGGCGTTCATGCTGGCACGGCAGTTCGAGGCATGGGGTGAAGGCGAGACAGGGTTTCGCGTGGCTTACGACTGGCGCGATATGGGGGCGATTTCGCCCAGCCTTCCGGTGGCCATGGTGGCGGCCGAAGACCAGAATTTTGCCACGCACAGCGGTTTTGATTTCAAGGCGATAGAGAAGGCTCGCGTCAGCAATGCCAAGGGGCGCAAGTTGCGCGGGGCCAGCACGGTCAGTCAGCAGGTCGCCAAGAATCTGTTCCTGTGGCAAGGCGGTGGTTGGGTGCGCAAGGGGATTGAGGCCTGGTACACGCTGCTGATCGAATTGATATGGCCGAAGACACGCATTCTTGAGGTGTACGTCAACATTGCCGAGTTCGGCGATGGCATCTACGGTGCGCAGGCGGCGGCGCGCAGCTATTGGCACAAGGATGCCGGCAAGCTTTCATTGGCAGAAAGCGCCCGGCTTGCGGCCGTACTTCCTTCGCCCAGACGTTACAGTGTGGCCAGGCCCGGATCCTATGTGCAGCGCCGCGCCAACTGGATACAGCGGCAAGTGCGGCAGATCGGTGGCCCCGCTTACCTGGACACACTGGATTGAACATGGCTCAGGAACAGGATCGACTGACCGTCGTAGTCGCGGCGCGCAATGAAGTGGATGCGCTGCCCGAGCTGCATCCGCGCATCGCTGCAGTGCTGCACCGCTTGGATGATATCGATGGCCGCGTGCTGTACGTGGATGACGGCAGTACCGATGCCACCTGGGAAGTGATGCAGCGAATCGCGCGCCACGACCCGCGCGTGTCATTACTGCGGTTGTCACGGAATTTCGGCAAGGAACTCGCGCTGACGGCCGCACTGGACCAGGTCGACGCGGGTGCGGTACTTATCCTGGATGCGGATGGCCAGGACCCGCCGGAATTGATCCCGCAATTTGTTTCCAAATGGCGCGAAGGCTACGACGATGTGCATGGCACGCGCATCCAGCGGCAGGGCGAGGGCTGGCTGAAACGCGTTACTGCGGCCAGTTTCTACCGGGTGATCGGGCGCCTCTCAAAGACTCCGATACCGGCCGATACCGGTGACTTCCGCCTGCTGTCCCCACGTGCGCTGGCCGCGCTGGGGCAGCTGCGAGAGCGCCATCGTTTCATGAAGGGACTGTTCGGCTGGGTGGGTTTCAACCAGGTCGCGATTCCCTACCGCCGTGAAGCGCGTCTTGCCGGCAAGAGTAACTTCGGCTTGTGGAAGTTGTGGAATTTCGCCCTGGAAGGCATCACCAGTTTTTCTACAGCGCCCTTGCGCGTGGCGACCTACTTCGGACTGATGGCCGCGATGCTGGCCTTCGTGTTTGCGATATGGATCATCGGCAAGGCAGCGTTGTATGGCGATGCCGTGGCCGGCTGGCCAACCATGATGGTCGTGATCCTGTTCCTGGGCGGCATCCAACTCATCGCGCTCGGTTTGATCGGTGAATATCTTGGGCGCCTGTATGACGAATCCAAGCAGCGACCCTTGTACCTGGTGGATGTCTGGCAACCGGGTGCGGGAGGAGTATCCTCGACACAACCCGGTGCAGAGCGAGGAGAAGTCGATGCATACGCTACGTCAGTTGTTGGGGAAAAAGACGCCTGAGGTCCATGCAGTCGCACCGGAGGATTCGGTGATCGATGCGATCAGGCTGATGGCAGAAAAAGGCATCGGCGCGGTGCTGGTGATGGAACACGAACGATTGGTCGGGATCGTTTCCGAGCGTGATTACGCGCGCAAGATTGTCCTGCATGGGCGTTCTTCTTCGGATACCACCGTGCGCGAGATCATGACTGCCGACGTGGTGACTGTCGGGCCGCGCAACACCGTAGAACATTGCATGCAGGTCGTTACCGAGCATCGCATCCGCCATTTGCCTGTCGTGGAAGATGACGCGGTCATCGGCGTCATCTCCATCGGCGATCTGGTCAAGGCAGTGATCGAGGACCAGAAAGCGCAGCTGGACGAATTGCAGCGCTATATCGCCAGTTGAGTTGCGCCAGATGAGTCGAACCCGCTGAGTCGAACCCGCTGAGTCGGACCAACTGAGCCGCACCCGCTGCGTGTGATGCTACTTGGCGTACTTCCCGCCGCAGCTGCTGTCCTTGCCCGGCCCCAATTCAATCGTCGCCAATAGCGCGGCGGGCGGCGCGATGCTGCCGAGCGCAATGGCCACTGCACCCCGCAGACCAAGCCGTTTGAAGTCGGGTCGGAACGAAGGATCCTTGAACGTGCCCCCGACCACCAGTGGCGAGCGCAGTGCCAATATGCTGCGGTCCTTCGGGCGCGGCCGCAGTTCCAGATCCAGGGTTTCCTGCTTCAGGCTGATCTTGCCTTCGCCCACGATGAGGGTGTCTTCCGTGTCGAAGGCCAGCGCGCGCGACTGCATCACCCCGTCGGTCACGGCGAAATCGCCGAATGCGCAACGAATCGGCACTTTCTTGTCCTTGGTGACCAGGAATTTCAGGGCCTCTGCGATGTCGATGCCCGCCAGTTCCATCAACAGGTTGCTGATCTGCCCGTTGCCCATTCCCAGCGCAATATCGCCATCAGCGCTGCCCAGCATTGCCGCGATGGAGTTACCCGTACCGGTGACCGCGATATCACCGCCGACGCGGCCCACCGCATCCTGCGTAAGCTTCACGTCGGGAAACAGTCTGGACAGGTCCAGCTTGCGCGCAGTGATCTGGGCGCGGGTCTTGATGGTCGATTCACGCGCATCCATGCGGATGGTGGAGCGAATATCGCCGCCGGCCACGCCGAAATTCAATGGCACCAGCTGCAGCACGCCTGCGTCCAGCTTCAAGTGTGCGTCCATGTTCTCGATGGGCAGGCTGGGTGCATTGATCCGGTGGGCCTTCAGGCGCACATCCGCATCCATGGTGCGCAGCTTGGTCAGGTCATAGGGCCTATCGGGCAACACACGCGCGTCGACCGCCAGTTTGGCGGCCTGCGCCTTGAGTTCGGGATTGCTGGACTCGTTGCCACCTGTTTGCGGGGGCGCGCCGAGGAAGCCGGCCAGGTCGTCAAGATCCAGTCGTTTCGAAACCAGGTCGGCTTCCAGTAAGGGGCGGGTGCGCCCGACCGTGAAAGTTGCCGTCCCGGCCAGGTCGCTATCGCCGACTATGCCGTTGAAATCCTGATACTTCCAAATATCACCATTGCGTATCAGCCGCCCGTCCAGCTTGTAAGGTGGGGTGGGCGGTGTGGCGATACCGATCAATGGATACAGGTCTTCAAGATTCTGCCCAGACAGGGCCAGTTGCAGGCTGAAGTCCGTCGC
>JBDTZK010000011.1:0-12837 GCA_040005195.1 Pseudoxanthomonas sp. | reverse complement strand
TCTTCTGCGCCAAGGTCAACTGGATGTCGCCCGTACCCGGCGGCAGGTCGATCAGCAGGTAATCAAGGTCATCCCACAACGTGTCGTTGAACAACTGGGTCAGCGCCGACGTCGCCATCGGCCCACGCCAGATCATCGGGGTCTCGGCATCCACCAGAAACCCGATCGACATGGTCTCGATGCCGAATGCACGCATCGGCTCGATCGACTTGTTGTCGGGGCTGTCAGGCTTGCCACTCAGGCCGAGCATCGCGGGGATGCTGGGGCCGTAGATGTCCGCGTCCAGGATGCCGACCTTCGCGCCATCTGCGTGCAAGGCCAGCGCCAGGTTGACGGCCGTGGTCGACTTCCCTACACCGCCTTTTCCGGATCCAACCGCAATGACGTTACGGACCCTTGGGTGTGGGGACAATGCGGGCTGGACAGAATGGGAAGCAATAACGGGCATGGCGATTCTCGATGTCGACCGACGGACTGCCGGCGTCGTGCAGCACTGCACTAGGGTTGCAGAATACCCGCCGCTGACAATTTTTCCACCAGCGTGGCCAATCGCTCGGCATGCTTGCGAGAACTGTTGACCGAACGCGTATGGACTGGCAGCCGAACCTGCGCGGCACTTGCTGTGGCAAAAACTTTGCTCTCGTCCGGAATATCGAGCGCACCTGGGTTCCATTCCAGGCCGCACCAATCGTAAATACGCCGGGCTTCGACTTCCGTATTGGTGACCAGGTCTTCGTAGCGAACGTCCAGGATCACACCTGGCAGCGCCTCATGCCAGTGCTGCATCATGCGTGTATAGGCAATGTAGTACTCGGCCAATTCATCTAGGTCGTACGAAAAATCATAGGCGTTGAAGAACAAGGTCTTGAAAATGGCATAGCAGCTGTCCAACGGATCGCGCACCATATGTAGAATCTTTGCATTCGGCAAAGCCTTATGTATCAACCCGCAATACATGTAATTGGCTGGCAATTTGTCAATGAACAACGGGCTGCCGGCAGCCATCTGCCGTGCGCCTTTCATATAGCTCTGACCCAAAGCTGCGAAATCCAACTAAAGGGTGGCCTTGGCCGGCGAAAGATCCGGATTGGCCGCACGCGCTTTCTGCACCGCGGCACTAAGCTGGAAGCCGAAATCCAGTAACTCACCCGCATCGGTAACTTTCCCAGACTGCAGCAGAATGCGCTCGGCGAGCGTCGTGCCTGTGCGCGGCATACCCACGATGAAAATCGCGCCCTCTTCCTCCCAACCCGGCACCGGCACGGCCAGGGCCTTGGCATCCTGCACATCGCGGATTTCCTTCAATGTGGATTCGAAGGATGAAATGTCATAGTGAATAGTGCTGCGCTTTTTCTTTGCGCCGGCCACAAGCGCGGTGAACGACTTCTCGTGCTCGCCCAGGTCTTCCAGTTCCTTGGCCAAGGCATACAGAGCACCTGCCTCATCATCTTCCTTGCGGAAGTCAGACTTCAAACGGGATTCAATGTCAGCGACATGGTTGCTCTGCAAAGTTTGCCTGCGCAGGGTGGAACGCAGATAAATGACCGGTCCTGCCTGTGGGGCGGCGGCCAGCACTTGATTCAAATCAAGCTCCGCCCGATCTGCATCACCGCTGTAGAAACGTGCAATGCCCAAGTCATAACGCCACGACGTGTTTTCGCCTGCGGCAGACAGGGCAAGCTCGTAATGCGTGATAGCCTCGTGCAGCATGTTGTGGTGGTAATAAAGTTTGCCAAGCTGCCACAAGAGGGTGGCGTCGCTGCCTGCCTGACCAGCGATTCGTGCCGCCAGCGGAGGGATTTCGTCGCGACGAAGAGATCGTGACAGCAGCCATGCCTTTTTGATCTTGTGTTGAGGGTCATCGCTGTACAGGATCGCCTTGTCGATCCAGCCCAACGCCTCAGGCAAATCACCCTTGACGCTATTGGCTTCCGCAGCGAAGGCCAAGGCACGCGATTGCTGCGGATAGGCGGCAGCCAAGGCGTGCGCAACGCTGACTGCTTCGGCAAGACGCCCCTCCCGGAGCAAGCTGCTGGCGTGTGAGATTTGCTGTTGCAGCTCGCGCGGTATTGCCGTGGCTACCGGGCTTTGGGGGGTATTGATCATGGCGGTGGAGTCTATACGCCCGAATGGCCACCCTGCACCCTCAATTGGCTTGGTAATAGATACAACCTCCGAATAACGTCCAGTACAGAACCCGCCTGCTGGTTGAGGAAATATCCCCGGGAAATTGTTAATCAATCATGGTGTCCAGTGTTAGTTTAATGTTAGGATCGAATTACAGTTACTTTTTCCAGCCTAACCTTTCCATCAACACATTGATTTTATTGGAGATTCCAATGTCACCAAATAACCGATCAACAGCGCGCCTGAACAAGAGCCCCCTCACGCTGGCACTTGTCACTGCACTGCTGTTCCCTATCGCTTCTGCCTACGCACAGAATGCGGCGGAAGATGAAGTCCAGGCTCAGGAAAAACAGGAAGAGACTTCAACCACTGCCACCACGCTGGACAAGGTGACGGTCACTGGCTCGCGCATTGGCCGCGACACGTTCAACTCGATCTCACCGGTACAGGTCATCACCCGTGAAGAAACGACGCTCGCCGGCTTCAACTCCACTGCCGGCGTGCTGCAGGGCAATTCGGTTACTGGCGGCTCCGAGCAGGTCAACAACGCGTTTGGCGGTTACGTCACCGATGGCGGCCCTGGCGCCAATACCTTGTCGCTGCGCGGCTTGGGTCCCACCCGGACCTTGTTACTGATGAACGGTCGTCGCATTGCTCCGTCCGGCTCACGCGGCGCGGTGGGATCGGCGGACTTGAACGTATTGCCGAACATCATGATCGACCGCATCGAAATCCTGAAGGATGGTGCGTCGTCGATTTATGGTTCGGACGCGGTGGCAGGCGTTGTGAACGTCATCACCAAGCAGAAGGTCGATAGCCCCAGCGTCGAGATCCAGCACAACGCGACCCAGCACGGCGGCGGCGACGAAACCCGCCTGTCGGCCATCATGGGCACGACCCGTGACAATTGGCGCGTTTCCGGATCATTCGAGATCTACCGTCGCACTGAAATGACGCTGGGCCAGCGCGACTGGGCCAGCAAGTGCCCGGTGCCGCTGCTAGGGCGCGGCGCGGACGGCCGCTACGGCGCCGACGACTATATCGACCCGGTCACCGGCGAACCGAAGTGCTGGGGCCTGGATGCTGGTGGCGTCACCATCAACACCCTCGGTACCGCATATTTCCTGGGCCGTCCTGGCTTGGGCAATCTCGGCTACTACGGCACCCTGGATCCCGATGGCTTGGCAAATCTGCCGCCCGGCTTCGACTATTTCAATCGCTGGCGGCCGAATGCCGCAGTTACCGACGGCGATCTGCCAGGCCTTGAAGGCGTAGATCTGAATGGCCGTGACACGTTTGATCCGCGCATGAAGAAAGAGTCACTGGTCTCGCCGACAACCAACATCACCGGCTTCCTGCAAGGCGGCATGGATCTGAATTCACTGGGCGATGCCGAACTGTACTTCGAAGTACTGGCGACACGCCGCGAATCGAACCAGAACGGATACCTGCAGCACACCATCGACTATTCGCCGGGCAGCCCCCTGCTGGGCGAGTACCTGGGCCTGCCCGCATTCTTGGCGGCGCCTGCCGATGGCTCTACCAACGGCCGGCCCGTCGCTGCCCGTGCGTTCATCGGCTGGGGCATCTATAACAACAAGCAAGTGGTGGACTTCTACCGTGCCACTGCCGGCCTGCGCGGCAATCTGGGTAGCGAGTGGAGCTATGATGCATCCTTCAGCTATGCCAAGTCCGATGCCGACTATTACTCGGGCAATCGCCTGACCAATCGTTTGGCCAGGAGCCTGGATGTTGTTTCCGACGGCAATGGCGGCTTTGTCTGCCGCGATGCCTCCGGCGGCTGCGTCGCAGCCCCGGTACTGAGTGCAGCAACGATCGGTGGTGACTTGCCGCAGGCCTATCGCGATTACGTCTTGCAGCAGACCAAGGGCAATACGGTCTACGACGAAGCAACTGTCAATGCGAGCGTCAACGGCCCATTGTTCGACCTGCCCTACGGCACGGTTACATCGGCCTTCGGTATTGAATATCGCCGCGCCGAAATCGACGACACGCCGGATTTCAACTCACTCAGCAACAATCTGTACAACTTCACCGCATCGCAGCCCACCCGCGGCAAGGACTCGGTGTCGGAAGTGTTCGCCGAAATTGAAGTTCCGCTGCTTTCCTGTCTGCCGGGCGCCCAGGAACTGACCATGAACGTTTCCGGTCGCTACACGGATTACGATTCCTATGGCGATGACACGACCTGGAAGGTGGGCTTGCTGTGGACCCCGGTGAGCTGGCTGTCATTGCGCGCTTCGCGTGGCACCTCCTTCCGTGCACCTGCATTGTTTGAGCAGTACCTGGGTGCAACCAGCGGCTTTGCCGCTTCTTCGGCTGACCCCTGCAATGATTGGGGCCAGATCACTGATACAAGCAGCCCGCGTTACATCAACTGCGCCAGCCTGGGCCTTGTTCCTGCCTTCCAGCAGAACAACAGCGTCACTGTCTTGACCAAGGGCGGAGCCGAAACTGGCTTGGCTGCTGAAACCTCCAAGGCGCTGACCGCCGGCATCGTGTTGCAGCCTGAGTTCCCGGAATGGTTCGGCGACCTCTCGTTTGCCGCCGACTATTACGATATCCAAGTGGACAACGGCGTAGCGAAGCCAAGTGGCGCGGCAGTTCTGGGTCTGTGCTACGACAGCCAGCCCGCGGACTTCACTGCAGGCACCGGCTTCTGCAATCTTGTGACCCGCGGAGTCAATAACGCTCTCAGCGTGACCACCGGCTACATCAACGTGGCCAGCGACAAGGTGCGAGGCTGGGACTTCACCCTGCGCTATGTGCGTGACATCGGTCCGGGCGAGTTCCGCGCGACTGGCCAGGTGTCGCACTACCTGGAGCAGTCCGGGCGTACCTTCCCGACCGATCCGATCCGCGATTACTCCGGCAGCCTGAATGCACCGGAATTCACCGGCCAGCTGGATCTGTCCTACAAGGTGCGCAACTGGCAGGTGCGTTACGGCCTGGAATGGGTGGATGCCGTCAACGGCTACGAGTACTACGAAAAGTACTTCGACACCGACTACCGCGACCAGTACCTGATGGAAACGGACGATTACTTCGTTTCCAGCCTGTCGGCCAAGTACAGCGGCGACGACTGGTCGGTGACGGGCGGCGTGCGCAACCTCGCCGACAAGAATCCGCCCAGCGTTTCCAATGGCACGGGCGTCAACCGGGTCGGCAATGCCTCGCTATACAGCGGTTACGATTACTTCGGCAGGACTTACTTCGTCAATTTCACGAAGGATTTCTAAGAAGAAACGCATCTGCTTTCAACAAGAACCGTCGATCTCTTGATCGGCGGTTTTTTTATGGGTGTGAGAAAAAACCGGGCCACTCCGGTTCGCTCCAGGCATTGTTTGAGGCACCGGCTCCTGGCAGGCGCTGCTATTGCCAGGATCTGCATCCTCGACCGACATCCCACTGATCGACGATAAACAGCTCACAAATACCGCCAGCGATGTCTACCTCACCAGCGGCTGAGACAACTGGTCTATATCCAGTCCCGCAGGGCTTGCTATGGCACAAGCCGCTGCAGCCGGACCCCATGCACAGGGCTCCGGTCTTTAGTAATCTAGACTCCACCAATCCAGCATGCGGAATACCCATGAAATCAGGAATCATTGCACTTGCGTTTGCCGCACTGCTAGTCGCTTCACCCTTGCACGCCGCGGCCCCGGCAAAACCGACGATTCAGCAGCTGGCAGCATTTCCACAGTATTCCGGCTTCAGCCTTTCACCCGACGGCGAGCACATTGCTGCTTTGCGCGCGAAGGGAGAAGAACGCGTCATCGCTGTGTGGAAGACCAGCGCGCTTGATCAGGCCCCTATTCTGATTGGCTCTGAGCGCATGAAGATCGTGGGGGTGTCGTTTATCAAGAATGACCGCCTGGCCGTATCGTTGTGGCAGCCTCAGGATCTGCGCTTTGATCGCGTGACCAAGGTTTTCCTTTCCAAGCTGATGATCACCGACCTTCAGGGCAAGAACTGGAAAGAGCCACTGCCACAACCACGCGCCACCAGTCGCAATGAAGAACTCGCGCAAGCACTCAGTAACCCCACCGTACTGGACCGACTTCCCAACGATCCGCACCACATTCTGGTAATCAACAACGTCGGTAGCAATTCGGGTGACGTTTACCGGGTGGATCTGCGCAACTACACCGCCGAGCGCATTCAGATGTCCGAAGAGCGCGTCGCCGGTTATGTCACCGACCTTGAAGGCAACCTGCGTGCGCGCCTGAAGCAGGCGCTCGATGGAAATGGTGCCTACGTCTCCGCTGAATTCAAGAATCTGCAGAACAACCAGTGGGAAGAGCATTTCCGTTCCTACGTAAAGAACCGGGACCAGATCCAGATCATCGGTTTTGCCCGTGAGCCGGGTATCGCGTTCGTGATGAGCAACGAGAAGCAAGACAAGGCCGTCATCTACGAGTACGACATCGCTACCAAACAGCGGAAGGAATTGTTGTTTCAACACCAGTTCTTCAATGCCAATCGGATTGTGGTAAATCCGTACGAGAGCGCGGGCAAAGGGTTCGGTGAGATTCTTGGCGTCGGTTACGAAGGCGTGTATGGCAATGATGTCCAATGGACCTCGCCGGCAATGCAGGCATTGGACGCAGGGCTCAAGAAGGCACTGGGAATTACAGACACAAAACTGACACTGACAGATCCCGCATCGGATAAGAATGCGGTTATTGAATATCCCGTTGCCAAGAATTACTCGATTACCGGTTTCACGCCCGACCTTTCCACGGTGCTTCTCACCGTAGACGGTTCCTCAACCCCCCCGGAGTATTACATGTTCCGCAAGGGACAGCTGTCGCTGTTGGCCAAGAGCTATCCCGATCTTGATCCACGCGCTTTGGGCGAAACCCAGTTGGTCTATTACAAGGCGCGTGACGGCCTGACCATCCCCGCTTTTCTCACCCGCCCGAACAGCGAGCTATGTGGCGCAGGCCCCTGGGCAGCCGTAGTACACCCGCACGGAGGGCCCTGGTCACGCGACACGATGGACTTCGACGGTTCCATGTGGGTGCCATTGCTTGCTTCGCGCTGCATGGCTGTATTGCGTCCACAGTTCCGCGGCTCCGAAGGTTGGGGACGCAAACTATGGATGGCTGGAGATGCCGAATGGGGCCAGAAGATGCAGGAAGACAAAGATGATGGTGCGAAATGGATGGTCGCCCAGAACATTGCCAAGTCCGGGCACATTGCTATTTTCGGGTATTCATACGGCGGCTACGCAGCGTTCGCGGCATCGGTGCGCCCAGCAGGAACCTACAAATGCGCTATCGCTGGTGCGGGCGTTTCCGACATCAGGCGCATCTGGTCACGCTTCTATACCAACCCGTTCTTCCGTCAGGCACAAGCTCCCACGGTGAAAGGATTGAGCCCGCTCGATGAAGCCAGTAATGTGCAAATACCGATCATGGTCTATCACGGTGAACGTGACCAGACGGTGCCGATAGAGCAGTCCGCCTGGTTTGTGGCCAAGGCAAAGCAATCCGGGAAACCAGTGGTGTACCACGAGCTTGCAGACTATGCGCATGGCCCGGCATGGACGCGCAAGATCATGGCCGACCAGCTCGGGTACATCGAGGATTACCTGGTCAAGGATTGCGGCGGCAACGGACTGTAATTCATTCAGCTGCGGAGATATGGCAGAACCCTGTCTCCGCGCGCCGCGCATCCGCACGATGACTCCAATTTGGTGATTACTTGAAAGCGGGCTAACGTATGACGCATACAACAACATCCACATCTCCCTGGGAGGGGAACATGCGTAAAAAACTGATTGCCACGCTACTGGCCCTGCCCCTGTTGGGATTGTCGATGTCCGCCATCGCGGCCGATGCCGTGGGACGCTGGAAAACAATTGACGACGAGACCGGACAGGCGAAATCGATCGTAGAGATCAGCAAGGCGGCCAATGGGACTTATACCGGTCGCATTGTCGAGCTGCTGCACCCGAGCAAGCCGAACCCGGCGTGCGACAAGTGCAAGGACGACCGCAAGAACAAGCCGATCACCGGCATGGAGATCATCCGCGGCATGAAGAAGGACGGTGATGCCTGGTCCGGCGGCAGCATCCTCAAGCCCGATGAAGGCAAGGTCTACAAATCGAAGATGCAGCTGATCGAAGGCGGCAAAAAGCTCGAGGTCTCGGGTTGCATCTCGTTCTTCTGCAAGTCGCAGGTCTGGGTACGCCAATAACCGGCTAGCGTCACTCTTGACTACTTCGGCCCGGCTCTCGCTGGGCCGAATTGTTTGTGGAGGAGTGATTCCTGGCGCCCGTGCGATAATTGCCACCCATTTGCATTGCCCACGCCATGACCCGCACCGCCCTAGTCACCACCGCCATGCCCTATGCCAATGGCCCCCTGCACCTGGGCCATCTGGTGGGCTACATCCAGGCCGATATCTGGGTTCGCGCGCGGCGACTTCGCGGCGATACGACGTGGTTTGTATGTGCCGATGACACCCATGGCACACCGATCATGCTGGCAGCGGAGAAGGCAGGCGTCACGCCCGAGGCATTCATCGCCGGTGTGCAGGCTTCGCATGAGCGTGACTTCGCCGCATTCGGGGTCGCCTTCGATCATTACGACTCGACCCACTCCACGTCCAACCGGGAGTTGACCGAAACCTTCTACGCGCGCCTGGAAGCTGGCGGCCATATCGCACGACGCAGCGTCGCCCAGTTCTATGATCCGGAAAAAGGCATGTTCCTGCCGGATCGCTACATCAAGGGCATCTGCCCGAACTGCGGAACACCTGACCAGTACGGCGACAATTGCGAAAACTGCGGCGCGACCTACGCCCCGACCGATCTGAAAGAGCCGCGATCAGTGCTGTCTGGTGCAACGCCCGAGTTGCGCGATTCAGAACACTACTTCTTTGAAGTCGGCCGCTTCGAAGGCTTCCTGCGTGAGTGGATGGCGGGTGACGTGGCCCTTGCGGGCGTCAAGGCCAAGTTGATGGAGTGGATAGAGGGCGATGGCGGCTTGCGTGCCTGGGACATCTCGCGCGACGCGCCGTATTTCGGTTTCCAGATTCCCAATGCCCCCGGCAAGTATTTCTACGTGTGGCTGGACGCGCCTATCGGCTACCTGAGCAGCTTCCGCAACCTGTGTCTGCGCAACGGTCTGGATTTTGAATCGCATCTGCTCGAAGGCACCCAAACCGAACTGCACCATTTCATCGGAAAGGACATCGTCAATTTCCACGGGCTGTTCTGGCCGGCCGTGCTGAAGGGCGTGGGATACCGTGCGCCCACCCGCCTGCACGTGAACGGCTACCTGACCGTGGACGGCGCCAAGATGTCGAAATCGCGCGGCACCTTCGTCATGGCGCGCACTTTCCTGGACGTGGGCCTGGAACCGGAAGCGCTGCGCTATTACTACGCGGCCAAGTCTTCCGGCGGCGTCGATGACCTGGACCTCAACCTGGGTGATTTCATCGCCCGGGTCAATGCGGACCTGGTGGGAAAATTCGTCAACCTTGCCAGCCGTTGTGCGGGCTTCATCGAGAGACGCTTCGAGGGCAAGTTGTCCGACACGTTGCCTGATGCAGCCATGTACGCACGTTTTGTCGCTGCGCTGGCGCCGGTGCGCGAGTCCTACGAACGCAACGATGCCGCCGCCGCCATCCGCCAGACAATGGCGCTGGCCGACGAAGCCAATCGCTATATCGACGACCACAAGCCCTGGGTCATCGCCAAGCAGGAAGGCGCCGATGCCGAACTGCAATCCGTCTGCACGCAGGGACTGAACCTTTTCCGCGTGCTGGTGGCGGCACTGAAGCCGATCCTGCCTGAAACCTCGACCCAGGCCGAAGCCTTCCTTGCCGCGCCGGTCCACGACTGGCAGGACCTCGACAGGCCGTTGCTGGCGCACGTCGTCAAACCTTACGCGCCACTGTTTACCCGCATAGACCCGAAGAAGATCGACGCAATGACCGAAGCCTCCCGTGACACGATGGGTGCCGCAGTACCGGCGGCAGCAACGCCAGCCACGGAGACAAAACCGGCCGCGAAAAAAATCACGACTCACGTCACTTCTGAGACAACCGATGGCGCTTTCATCCAGATGGACGACTTCGCGAAACTCGACCTGCGCATTGGCAAAGTGGTTGCATGCGAGTTCGTCGAGGGTTCCGACAAGCTGCTGCGCTTTGAACTGGATGCGGGTGAAATGGGTACGCGACAGATTTTTTCAGGCATTCGCGCGAGTTACGGCCAGCCCGAAACCCTGGTGGGCCGCAACGTGGTCTTTATTGCCAATCTGGCCCCGCGCAAGATGCGTTTCGGGATCAGCGAAGGAATGATCCTGTCGGCCGGTTTCGATGGCGGCACCCTGGCGTTGTTGGACGCCGACGCCTCGGCAGCGCCGGGAATGCCGGTCCGCTGATTACGATGCGGTCAATCTGATCGTGGATACCTTGCTCGCCGACCGGCTTGACCGCCTGCTGCCGCAGACGCAGTGCGGGCAATGCGGGTTCTCTGGATGCCGGCCGTATGCCGAGGCCATGGCACTGCGGCAGGCAGGCACTGAACGCTGTCCACCCGGTGGTGATGCGGGCGCCCAGTCTCTCGCCCGCGTGCTGAAGACGATTCCTGTTCCCTACGATCGGGCTCGCGGCCAGCAGCAGCCGGCATCGCTCGCATTGATCATCGAAGCCGATTGCATCGGCTGCACCAAATGCATTCAGGCCTGCCCGGTAGACGCCATCATCGGCGGCGCCAAGCACATGCATGTGGTCATCGAGCCGTTATGCACCGGCTGTGAGTTGTGTGTACCGGCCTGCCCGGTCGATTGCATTGAAATGCACCCGGCTGGATCCTCTACTATCGTGTAGAGCCAAGCGTGCCCTGCCGCTCTGTTTTTATCATTGCGCCAGCGCCAGTCGAGCCAACCTGGCCCTGTAACGCGCTACTGGATCAATTACCTGGCTTTGAGCACGCCGAACAAATGCGCTCGACCGCGTAGCCCTTCGCGCGCAGCTTTTCGACCACGCCATCCGGCCCCAGAAGATGCAAGGCACCGACCACGACAAGCGTGTCGTCACGGGAAGACTCGACCAGTCGCTGTTCGATCTTCGGCACCCACGCATCGTTGCGGGCGACGTTGATGCGCTGATAGAGCTCGGGGTATTCCTTCTTCATCTGGACAGCCATGTCCTGCCACAACACGTCGGCCTTGCCGTTACGCCAGGCCGCGTAGAGCTTGGCGGTTTCCGCTTTGGTGTCCCGCGAATCCGAGAGCGCTTCGGCGAGGAACTGCAGCTGCTCCTTGTGGCTCATGCCGTCCAGGAATGCAATCTGCTGCGCGCCGGTTTCCAGACCTGCGGTGGGTTTGTCCGCCGCCAACGCCTCGGCGGCCAGGTGCGCATCCAGGCCCAGTTTCGGATCAAGTCCTTGCTTGGTCATTTCAGTAATGGAAATCATCAAGCCGACGAACCAGGGCTCGAACATCTGCAGCACCTGGGCAGTCATGCCCATCTTCTGCAATTCATCGGTATTGTTCGCCAGCCAGCCATCCAGCAAGGCAACGGTCGACGCCGGGAGTTCACTGTTGAGCTGGGTACCGTCGCCACGCAGCGCGGCTTGTGCCATCTGCATGCCCAGCGCTGGCGATGACATTTCCTCGGGTGTCATTTCAAACATCAGTGATTCGGCATCGGAGAATGCGTTGTCCACGTCCTGGGACAACGGATAGTCAGTCGGCTTGAGCAAGTGGAACGAGCCCAGCAGGTATACCGAATTATCCGCGTCGGACACTTTCCACAACAGCGGCACGGGTGGACTGGCACCGGAACCAGTCTTGCGTGTATCTGCACTGGCGGCACTGGCCAGAATGACGAGTGCGGCGAACAGCACGACCTTGAAAATGTGTGGTTTCGACATGTAGAAGTTCTTCCTGATCAGGGCTTGGAATGGAGAACGTAATTCTTTTCGCCAGCGAGAATCGCCAGATCCAACCTGTTCTCAGGCGGTGGAAGTGGGCAAGTGGCGAATGACGTGAACGCACATGGCGGGTTGTAGGCACGATTGAAATCGAGGACGACGTTGCCCTGCGCATCGGGAGCCGACGTATCCATGAAGCGCCCTGCCGGATAACTGCCATGTCCGCTGGTGCGGTCTGCCAACACCAGGAAGAGTTCGCCAGTGGGTTCACCTATGGCTTCAAGACGATAGGTTTTGCCATCGCGGCTGAATTCCACTGCGCCTGGATTGGGTGCATCGCTGATGGTGCCCATGATGTCGACAATGGGCATGGTCTTGCCAGGTGGGTGTGCAACGAATTTGCCGGTGATCGCCCAGCTTGAATCCGCCGGCCAATACGCGAGGCCCGCGAATCCGGTGCGCGTCGGCGCGTCGGCATGCTTGATGCGCAGCCCCAAACGCGGGCCACGCCTGATGACGCCCAGCACGCCTTTTGCTTCGTCGAAACCGATCAGGCTGGGCGTTTCATCATGGTCGGTTTTCAGTTCAACGCGGCCCTTCAATGGCTTGCCATCCATCGTCAGTGACAGACCCGTTTCCGGAGTAAAGAAAACGCGGCCTTCGCGCTGCTCGATCAACCCCAGCTTGGGCGGGCCCACTGCGAGCCGTATCCCGCTGCCTGGGCTGCTGCCCAGGTAATGGGCTTTCAGTTCAAGCCAGTGCAGCCCTACCAGACTGGTCCAGCCATCCGGCTG
>JBDTZK010000010.1:0-12846 GCA_040005195.1 Pseudoxanthomonas sp. | reverse complement strand
CCTGTGGCGTGGAATGGGCAAACGCGCGCGGCCCCAGGTCATGCAGTGGCGACGCCTGCGCGCATGCATCGGGGCCGCTGCAATCGATGACCTGGGAGCGCGCGGCGTGGGCGATGGATGCGGCGCGATCGCGCTGCGCGTCGGACAGGCTGACACAGGCGCTGCCCAGCAACGCCAGCGACAACACCAGGCTGCGGAACATCCAATGCGCAAGCGGCCAATGCGCAAGCGACCAGTGCGGAAGCCGCCAATGCGGAAGCCTCCGGCGCTGGTTCGACACGGTAACGGCTGTTTTCAATGCGTGGCCTCCTGCTTCAAACGCGCTCGCAATACGAACACCACGCGGTCGTTCACCGCCATCATCCAGTCGTCCATGTCGTAGTCGCTGCGTCGCACTGCACCGGTGGCCACGACATCGCATTGATAGGCCGCCTGCGGACAGGTGGAAGCCGCCACGGTCAGGGTCTTGGGCCGGCTGATGCCGCGAATGCTGAGATCACCGGCCAGCGCCCCGCCCTTGCGGAGCAGCTCGGGATCATAGGGATTCGAAACGAATACCACCACAGGATAACGATCGGCTTCAAAGAATTTCGCACTGCGGGTCCACTCGGTGTAGCGCGGATGACCGACGATCTCCACTGACTCGGTGAACATGCGCAGCACCACCTGATGGCGACCATCGGCGAGGTATTTGACCTCGCCTTCATAGCGCGGGAAAACACCTTCCAGTTTCATGCCCCAGCGTGTGCGCAGCTCAAAGCCGAAACGCGAGTGCGCCGGATCGAAGCTGGCGGCGCTGACCAGTACCGGCCACAGGCACAGCAGGACCAGTGCCCAGGGGTTGCGACGCTTGCGGCCAGGCATTGCCGCCGTCACGGCCACCAGAAGGCGGCAAGCGTCGCGACACCGGGTTCGATGGTGGCGTCGGCGGGCAACTTCAGCACGACCACCGACGAGGTGGGCATGCCACGGTAGTCACCCGACTGCCCGCTGTGCATGAGTGCCGCCAGTTGTTCCAGGCCCGGGTTATGGCCCAGCAGCAACAGGCGCTCGGTATCGCGGTGGGCATCGGCCAATTCGGCCAATGTGCCGGACGTAGCCTCGTAGATGCGGTCTTCCAGGGTCTGTTCGACCGAGCCGATCACGCCGAGCACCGCTTCCAGGGTTTCACGGGCGCGACGGGCGGGGGAACAGAGGATGCGATCAGGGACCAGCCCCTGTTCAACCAGCCAGCGGCCCGCGGCCACGGCCTCTGCCTGGCCCTCGGCTGACAGAGGGCGATCCATGTCGGCCACGCCGGGGGCGCAGGGTTCAGCATGCGCATGGCGCAGGAGTATCAGTTCACGCATGGCATTCCTTCGTTTTTGTTGAACGCAATGAGCCAGTCCTGTTCAAGGCGGCTCAGGCTTTCTTGATCCACTTCAGCAACGGATCCCAGTCACCCTGGTGATCGCGCACCTGTGCGGAGCGGTAGTCGAACAGGCTGCGGCCCAGGCCGGCCAAGACCACGTAGGCCTGGGTGTCGCGCAACTGGGCGACCACCGGGTAGGGCCAGGTCTTCAGCATTTCGACGGCCTGCTGGGAGGTATTGGTCCAGGGCTTGCTGCGGTTGACGACCAGGCCGACCGGCAACTTGCGCTTGTGCACGCGCGGCACCTTGGACAGGGAATTCAGGAAGCCGACCGTTGCCTCGATATCCAACGCCGAGGGCAGCACCGGGACCACGATGGCGTCGACATGCTCCAGAAACTGCTCCAGGTCGGCCGCCATGGAACCAGCCGGGGCGTCGATGACTACCCGTTCGGTGTCCTCGGGCAGGCTGGCGCGCCAGTTGCGCCTGGTGCTGGCGTCGACCGGCAACACGGCGCTTTCCAGCTCGGCGCGGCGTTGCGCCCAGCGGGTCGAGGAGTGCTGCGGGTCGGCGTCCACCAATACGGTGCGCTTGCCATCCAGTGCGAAATGAGCGGCCAGGTTTGTGGCCAAGGTGGTCTTGCCCGCGCCACCTTTGGAGCTGGCGACCAGAATCGTCTTCATGCGCACACCTCGATACGGGGAAACCGCAGGGTACACCGGCCGCGTTAAGCGGGGAACAGTGGCATGGTTGATCTTGTCGGAAGGGAGGCGGTTACGGGCGCTGGGTTCTTCCCCAGGCGTTATTCAAATTTCGGTAGGTGAGGCCTGAACCTTTCGCTCTTCGAGGAAGAAATCCCTGCCGTCTTCGACTACTGCGCCATCTTCCCTGACAACGAATACAGTGGCTCCAGCACCCATTCGTACAGTTTGCGGCGTTCGCCCAGAATATCGGCATCCAGCAACATGCCTGGCCGCAAAGCTTCCGGCTTGCCGTAAGCCGTTATGGATTGCCGGTCCAAGGCTACGAGGACCCGGTAATACGGTTCGGCATTCTGGGCATCGTTCGATGGAGTGATAGCGCTGCGCGCGATGCGGATGACCTTGCCGTTTTGATGGCCGAACTTCTGGTAGGGGTAGGCCTGATAACGCAACAGCACGCTATCGCCCGGTTCGATGAAGCCCACTGCCGCGCTTGGTACCAGCAGTTGCGCCTGTAGTTGCGACCCTGCGGGCAACAGGCTCATCACCGGCTGTCCGGACTGCACCGCTTGGCCAGGTTCGACCAGCCGATTGGCCACCAGACCCGAAAGAGGTGCGCGCAGCAGGAATTCGCCACTGGTTTCCTGTTGGATCGTTTCCTGGTCGATCATCGCCAAGTCTCGGCGAGTGCCAGCTTGCATTCCCTGTTTCTGGGCAGGAAGTTCGTGCAGGGTTTGATCCAGTTGTACAAGGTTCCGTCGTAGCGATGTTGCCTGACGCTCCAGGGATTGCTGGGCGTTGACCAGTTCCAGCACAGACTGCTGCTGCTGGTTCAGTTGCACCTGACTGACATATTTCTGGTCGGCCACCTGTTGATAGCGCTCTATGGTTTCCTTGCCGATGCGCACCTGCTCACGACGGGTGGCTATTTCATCTTCAATCTGCGCCAGTTCGCGCTGTGCGGTGGTGCGCTGCCGGGTCATACCTTGGATCTGCGCATCGATCTGTGCGGTCTGCGATTGCCCCAGATGGGCCACGCTGTCGCGCCGTATCTCCAGGCCATCGCGTATCAGCGCCGTCGCGTCGCTGCCAGACGCGGTCACCTTGGGCACATTGATCAGGGTCAGCGCATCATTTGCTTTTACCTGCGCACCTTCTTCCGGATAGAACCTGCTCACTACGCCGCTGGTGGGCGCGACGATGGTGGACAACCCCAGATCGGGCACCAATTGACCGGTGACATGGGAGCGTCGCGTGTACTCGCCGAAGATGAGGAAAGCGACTATCGCGGCTGCAGCCAGCACGGCGAAAACTGTCAGCACCCATAACCGCAATGGTTGCGCCAGGGAAATGCCACCCAGCCAACTGTTGCGCTTGGCTTCCAGCACTTCATGGCGGAACAGTGAGTCAGTCATGGCACATGCTTCCCTTCTCCCGCCGGGAGAAGGTGCCCGGAGGGCGGATGAGGGAATGGGATGTCAGCTTGTAATGCGGTTACCGTGGATCGGAGTTCTCCCTCCCTCATCCGGCGCTGCGCGCCATCTTCTCCCAAAGGGAGAAAGGAAACGTCGCCACTCATACCGCCACCGCGACGGGCGTTGCCCGTACCGGACTATGCTCCTCGACAATCCGTCCACCCTGCATCACCAGCACCCGGTCGGCGCTGGCGATGGTTTCTGGCCGGTGAGCAATGATGACCTTGGTCAGCTTCAACTGACGCACCGCCTCATTTACCAATCGTTCGCGCTCCACATCCAGATGACTGGTGGCTTCGTCGAGGAACAGGATGCGCGGCAGACGATAGAGCGCACGCGCCAGGATGACGCGTTGCTTCTGTCCACCCGACAGCGTGGTGCCCATGTCGCCGATCAGGCTGTGATAACCCATGGGCATGGCGGTGATCTCGTCGTGGACCGCAGCCAGGCGAGCCGCCGCCTCTATACGCTCGGAATCGAAGCCCTCCTCGCCAAAAGCGATGTTCTCGGCCACGCTGCCCGCGAACAACTGATCGTCCTGCATCACTGCGCCCACCATCTGCCGATAGTTGTGCGGCCCCAGTTTGGCGATGTCGTGCCCGCTTACTGCGATCATGCCCTGCGTAGGCTTCAATAAGCCGAGCAACAGTTTGACCAGCGTGGTCTTGCCGCAACCGGAAGGGCCGACAATCGCCACCGACTCGCCCTCTTCCACAGTGAAGCTGCACGCCTGCAGCACCCAGGGCTCGCCTTCGGCATAGCGGAAATTCAGGCCACTGACTTCCAGTCTTGTGCTGGAGGGTGCGGCATGTTCGAAGCGGTGCTCGTCGATAATTTCCGGCTCGGCCAGCACGATATCGGCCAGGCGCTCGCCATGCAGACGCAGCATGCGGAACTCGATCCACTTGTCGATCAAGCCACCTACCCGTCCCGCAAACTGATCCTTATAGGCCAGATAGGCGATCAACATGCCCACCGAGAAGACGTTCTGCATCGCCAGCACGGCACCTATCCAGATCACAGCGATACGCTCGGCACCGAAGATCAGCTGACTGGCGGTATTGAAGCCCAAGCCCAGTTTTGCCAACCACACGTCCCGGTTGACCGTGTCGTTCATCAGGTTGAAGTAGGTGGAGCGGCGCGCGGTTTCGCGACCTGCCACCTTCACTGATTGCACGCCACGAATGGATTCCAGTAGATGGCTTTGCTGTTTGGCGCCTGCCACCAGTTGCTGTTCGGTGCCTTCACGGACCGGTCGAAAGGACAAGGCACGCAAGCCCAGATACAGCATCACCGCCAGCAAGGTGACCAGTGCCAGTTTCCAGCTGTAGAGCAGCATCATGCCCAGGGTCACCACGGCCATAAGTCCGTCGATCAGCGCTTCGACGAAGCTGGTGGTCAAGGTCCGCTGGATGGTCTGCACGCTGCCCATACGCGAAGTGATGTCGCCAAGGTGGCGTTTTTCAAAAAAATCCAGCGGCAATTTCAACAGATGGCTGAATACGTTGCCCATCCATTGCAGGCCCAGGCGCGTGGACAGATACACCACGGCCCAGCCACGCAGCAGGCCGATGCTGACTTGCAGCAATAGCACCAGGCCGAAGCCCAGGCCGAGTACGGTAAGCAGACTGCGGTCAGCGGAGACCAGCACCTGGTCCACCACCCATTGCATGAAGAACGGGGTCAGGATGACGAAGACCTGCAAGGCCACCGACAGCGCCAGAATCAATCCCAGCGATCGCCAGAGGCCGGTAACGCGGCCGGTGAGTTGGCGGATGGAAATGCAGGGTGCGGCTTTCTGCGGCTTGAATTCGGCGCTAGGTGTGAGTTCCAGGGCCACGCCGGTGAAGTGATCCGAGACTTCGGTGTAATTCAGCTCGCGTTTGCCGAAGGCGGGGTCGAGAATGGTGACTTTCTTCTTGCCGGCCTTTGCGAGGACAACAAAATGGTTTAGGTCCCAATGCAGGATGCAGGGCGTCTTGAGTTGACTCAAGTGTTCCATATCCAGCCGCAATGGACGGCATTGAAAGTTCAAATGCCCTGCGGCCAGCATCAAACGCGAGAGGCCAGCGCCTTTCAGTGATAGCGGAAAGCGTTGGCGGAGATCGCGCAGTACGACTTTATGCCCATGGTGGTTAGCCACCATGGCAAGGCTAGCGAGGCCACATTCGGAAGATTCGGATTGCAGTATTGCTTCCATGCGAAACCACGACCTTAACGTACCGTCACTCCAGATATTGCAATGCCCTCTGGGCGATACGTAGCCGCCGATAATGAGTAATTACCGACCCATCTTCTGTAGATCACAGTTAGCATCATGGCGTCGATGTCCTCCACTAACGTCGCGCTCTTGCGGCATGCGCACCCATTTGACGTTAACTAATAACTCTCATAGCTCCATGTATGTATCCCGAGATGAAATCCTTGCCTGCAGAGTACACGAGCTCAATAATTATCAATGCCGCGAATATTTTAAAGGATGTAAGGCCAGCATAATCATTGACCTTACGCTTCACAGACTCCGACAACTGCACGAGGTTACGCATAGACCTTGCTCCTTTGTAGTTAGCCCCATTTGCGCCTGAAATTTTTCAGGCGCAAATGAGTTCTTGCATTTACCGCTTCGAGGCTTCAACACCTTCAGCGTAGCCCTTAGCAAAATCGGTCACCGCATCATAAATAGCAATGGCAACTAGGATCTGCGGAATAAACCCACCTGAAACCTCTGCAACTTCAACTTCAGTCAACTCTTTCATGAATTTCTCCAATAACAGCTGGCAACTGTAGTTATCAACAGTTTAACGTTAAGCGCCTTGCGACATTGCGCCAAGCATGATGTTTTCGGACGAATCAATTTTTTCTTGCATCTGAGTCGCTGAGCCATGCAGAAAGCCTAATGCTTTGCCGACATCGGCCCAAAAGCCCGCGCCGGAAACGTGTTCGATTTCTGCCGTGATTAGGTCTCTCATATAAATCTCCTCATTTAGAAAGCCAGTCGCCACCATGGCAACCGGGCGCTAGCATTGGCTAGCGAATCAGACCATAGCACTGTAAAAAACAGAACCGCTATATCAATAAATTTCAAGTAGTGATTTTATAGGCCGCAGGCAAGTGACAGTCTGGCTGATAGCACCACACCGCTCGCAGGTTGGCATGGACAACGTTTGTTTCTGCTGTGAGTGCTAGCACACTTCGACGTAGCCCTATTCCATTTCAAAAAAGCCACCATCTGAACCCTCACTCAAGCACACTGGCTGCACGTGACCTGCACTTTGATTGTCTTTACGCATTATGAAAATGCGAATTACAAAAAAAATCGCGGTTCCTTTTTTAGAGCCGCCGATAGCGCTAAGAAATGAATTGCTTCCCACTCCAACATTTTGAAACTATCAGGGTAGTTGCCAGAGCGGGGCCAGAGTACGAATCTGAGGGATTAAAGAAAGCTACTCTGAGCCGTCTCTGCTTGTACCTTGCATGAAGTGATGGGGCGCCTGCGCCGCAGGCGCTCGATACGCCAGTCAAGTGGATATAGCCGCCTTGGCGCCTTGTCAGGCCGCAGACTCGAGTTACCGACCGGGGAACACCACGACAGCCGGGTGTGGGCGCAAGGCCGTTGCCAGCGCCTTGGCGCGCTTTACACGCAGATTGACCCGACCGGCCCCAATGCCGGGAATGGTGCTCTGTGAAATGCTGCACTCTTCAGCGAGTTGGGCCTGGGTAAGGCCCTGCATCGCGCGGATGATGCGCACGGACTCACCGGAGACACGTCGGTTCGCTTTTTTCTTCAATAAGTTACCCATATCAAATTCTCCGATAGTCATGAGGCGTCCCGCGAACGAACCGTGCGAGCAAGGCCTCAGTAACAACCTTGTAGATGACTCAACACTGCTCCTTGAATCTGGAGGAACGGTAGCCTTCCATTCTCCGGATAATGCCTCATTTTGAAAGCCTTCGATGGCGCGAAGCCCTCGAGGCCTCGACAACATTCCGGTGTCTTTCCGTTTCTCGTAGCGCTTCAGGGTGTCGATGTGGCCCCGGCGAGGAGAGTTCCTTGTCCGCAGCCAGCGCTCCTCAATTCGCCATATGACTTATTGCGACTAGTCTAAATATAGACTGTCAAATGGTCTGGCTTATGCGGTTCAACTTGGTATTGTGAGCTTTCAATCTTACGGCGACCCCATGACCGAACTGCAGGACCTCACCGCGCTGATCCGCGCCAACACGCCGTTGATCGTGATCGAAACCCAGGACGAGGCGCGCATCGTCGAACTCTTTCGCCAGGCCCTGTCGCAGGTCTGGCGCGCGCTGTACCGCTGGTCGATCACCGAGGGCGTGCGCCGCATCGATATGGACCGCGAAGACGAGGCCGAAGGACCGCCTGACGCCAGCGCTGTCCTGCAGGCGATGAAGCAGGCTGACCAGCGCGGCATTTATCTGTTGCTCGATTTCCACCCCTACCTGGGCTATGCAAGCAGCCAGCGCCAGCTGCGCGACATCATCCAGCGCCGCCACTGCCAGCCACATGTGGTCGTGCTGATCGGCGCCAAGGTCGAATTGCCGGCCGAGCTGGAAGCCGTGGCCGTGCGCTTCAACCCGCGCCTGCCCGATGCCAATGCCCTGCTGAAGATGGTCCGCGAGGAAGCCACCGAGTACGCGCGTGAAAATGGCGGCCGACGGATGGAAGCTGACGCCGACGCCGTGCAGCAGATCGTGCGCAACCTGCAGGGACTCAGCCTGACCGATGCGCGGCGCATTGCCCGCCAGCTGATCTACGACGATGGCGCGTTGAGCGCATCGGACCTGCCGCAGCTGTCGAAACTGAAGTTCGAGCTGCTCAACCGCAGCGGCCACCTGCATTACGAATACGACACCGCGCGCTTCGCCGAAGTGGCCGGTGCCAAACGCATCAAGCGCTGGATCGAACAGCGCCGCGCCATCTTCGTCTCGGGTAACGCGCCGCCCGGGCTGGACCCGCCAAAAGGCATGCTGCTGCTGGGCGTGCAGGGTTGCGGCAAATCGATGCTGGCGAAGGCGACCGCAGGTGGTTTCGGTGTGCCACTGCTTCGTCTGGATTTCGGCACCTTGTACGACAAGTACCACGGCGAGACCGAAAAAAATCTGCGCAGCGCGCTGGCTTCAGCCGAACAACTGGCGCCATGCGTGCTGTGGATCGATGAAATAGAGAAAGGCCTGGCCGGCGGCGATGGCGAAGGCGATGGCGGCGTGTCACGGCGCGTGCTCGGCTACTTGTTGACCTGGATGGCAGAACGCACGGGCGCTGTATTCATCGTCGCCACCGCCAACCAGGTGCAGGAACTGCCCCCCGAACTTTTGCGCAAGGGGCGCTTCGACGAGATCTTCTTCGTCGACCTGCCCGATCCCGACGCGCGCGTGGAAGTCCTGCGCCTGCACCTGTCGCGGCGCCAGCTGCAGCCCGACGATTTTGCGCTGCCAGCGCTGGCCGCCGCGAGCCATGGTTTTTCTGGCGCCGAGATCGAGCAGGCTATCGTTGCAGCGCTCTACACCGCGCATGCCGAACAGCAACCACTCGACACCGACCTGGTGATGCAGGAAATCCGCAACACGCGCCCCCTGTCGGTGATCATGGCCGAGCAGGTCGGCGCACTGCGGGAGTGGGCGCGCGAACGCACGGTGCCGGCGGATTGAGCCAGGGCTTGCTGGTCCGGCTGCAAATAGTCGCAGGTCGGGTTCGTGGCCCGACTTGCCGTTTACAGCCCGCCAGTACCCATCACGCTCAGCTATCGTAGCCCGCCAGGTATACGTCGAGCTTTTGTTCGCGTAACAGCGCAGCCGCCTCATGCCAGGTAATGGCATGGCCCAGCCGCAGGCTTTCGATAATGCGCACGATGCTCAGTTCGACTTCGGGACTACTGGCCAGGGTGGTATCGGCGCGACGCGCCTGGATGCAGTCAAACAACACCGCGTTGACGTCGGCGTAGCTTACTGGTGCATGTGGTGCGTAGCTGTTTCTCAGAGCCTCACTGGCCAGCACCGTGTTGACGTGTGACTGGATGAGATACGTTGCGCGGCCGATGAGCTTTAAATTGCCCGGCTGCACGGCGGTCATGGTGTTGCCGACAACACGCCCGAGTTTGGCCATCACCCCAGTGGAATGCGCGTTGAGCAGCATCTTCAACGCGATCATGCGGTTGAGCTCCAAGGCATCCCCTTGCGACAGGCCCACTTCGATCAGCTGGGACTGCGGCGAAACAGCACGCAATGCATCGTTTGCCTTGCGTGCCAGCGGGCGCTCCGAGACATGCACCGCAAACAGCGACGCGTTGTGCTGCGCGAACGCCTTCAGCCAGTCCTCGCCGATGGCCGGGGTTTCATCGCCCAGCAGGATCATTGCACCGAGATCGCCCGGCTGCGGTCCGCTGCGCGCCAGGTTGCCGGGCGAGAACGACAGGTCATACAGGCGTTGCTGTTCATCGCCTGCCAGCGCAAGGCTGCTCAGTGCAGAACGGCGCAGATAGGGATCTTCGATTTCCTGCTTGAACGGTTGCTCATAGCGCGCCGGATCCAGCCCGTGGAAGGGTCGATGCAACAGCGCCTGCCATGCCTGCGGCGCATCGCGGGACGGCGTCCACACCTGGATCCAGGATTTACGTTCAGCGGCATCCACGCGATCCAGCGGCGACAGGCGGAACGTGGGCGCGCGCTCGGTGACATCGACGAACACAGGCATCAAGGCGCGCTGTGCGAAATAGGTGGCGTGCCGGTCGGCGGTATACGCAGCCGTTTCGGCATCGGTCCAGATTGCCACGGCCGGCGCGCTGGCCGCCACGGTGCGCTGCAGGTCGGCGAAATCACGCAGGCGCGAGGCAATACCAGCCCCTTCGACGAATCCGAGCGCGCGCATTTCCTTGGCATCCAGCAGCGGCGACAACAGGTTGCGAAGCGCGTCCTCCATCACCACGCCGAGCGCGTACAGGCTGGTGGTGGTCGCCTGCATCCGCGTGGATCCGGTGATCGACTGCGGTCCGGTGGCGAGGTTGATCTTGGTAATGCCGGGGTGTTGGATCACCGTGCGGCTGCGTTCGAAAGGCAGCAACACGTCATCCGGGTTGTTGTAGACGAACCAGGTCTTGGCCGGATCATCCTGGTTGAGCTCGGCACCACGACGCGCGGTTCCGATCACTGCGGAAGTCTCACCGCCTTCGGTTACCGCAAATACAACGTCATCGGCGACGATGCCGTTGTCCTGCAACTGCAGTCGCCCGATCAATTGCAGGTCTTCGAAGCCCTCCAGCGAACTGATCAGTGCGCGGTCGCCACCGGTGATTTCGCCACGCACGTGGTCCTCGATGCCCGGTAATGCAGCCCGGATGCGCGGCCAGGAAGACAGGGTCGCGGCCCTCTGCCAAAACGGACGCCACAGCCCGCTTTCCAGTGTTTCCGCCAATCGCCCGGTGGAGCCGGTCCCGTAGAAATAGACGCGGTGGCCTTTGCGCCATGCCTGCTGCATCGCCTGCGAAGCCTGTTGCAACTGCTGCAGGCGCGCGGGGTCATCGGCAACCGCAGTCAGGGTGCGCGCCACATCGCGGTCCACCGAAAACAACGCGTCCAGTCCTGCAACGGTATCCCCGGCAATGCGCCGACTCAGGTCCATCGTCTGCGGATGACGCTGTTCGGTCTGCAAGGTATGCAACTGGAATTGCTGCTTGCCCTCCACGTAGTCCAAGGATTCCACCGAAGGCGCAATACCGAGTAACTCCGCGACGGTTTGCGGGCGGCCACTGTCGGCCTGCACGGTGCCTGCCATTCCCATGAGCAGCAGCACGGCACTACGCGATTTCCACGCATGGCGTCCCGGAAGCACCCCTCGCAGGCCAGGGCGAACGGAAGTGGGCAGCGGCGCAATAGACATGGCTTATTCCTGTTTCGACGGTAAAAGGGTAATGCGGTCCAGCACCCACATATCGGGGCGGGTGTCGCCGCTGAAGCGGATGCAGAGATCATGCAGGCCACTGCCGGGTGCGATCAACGAAGCCTGCAAGGTGATGAAGCCATCACCGTCCGGGCCTGCCGGCAAAGGGGCGCTGGCCAGACGGGGCCCATCACAGCCATCCATGCGTACGTCCAGTTCGCCATGCGCCGTTTCGGCCGGCAGGAAACGGCGCTTGCTGTCCTCGTCACCAAGCTGGATCAGATAGGGAAGGCGACCGGCGCGCACGCGCACGGCAGTAATTCCATCGATCGGCGCACCGACCCACTTCCAGCACGGCTCGAAGATCGCCACGTTGAACAGTGCACGCGGTCCCTCGGCAGGGCCATCGTCTTCCATTCGTAATACCGGACCGTCCGTCGTGCACAGCGTCAGTCCTTCGTCGCTTCGGTCGAGCAGGCTGGCATGGGTGAAATCGAATCGCTGCACGGAATGGATCGCCTTGCCATCGGCGAACGTGGCGACGCGCAAGTTCGCTGGCAATGGGAGCTGCAAGGGCTGCCGGTAATCCAGCCATGCGGGCGCGGATTGCCCCGCTTCCAGCGTGTATTGGATCGGATAACCCAGCGGATTCGAAAGCGTGACCCTGGCATTGCCTTGCGACGAGTCCTCCGCCAAAGACAGCGGCGTCGCCTCGGCCATCACTTCGAACGGCGTCTGTGCATAGCCGATGTCCAGCATCTGGTAACGATGCAGTTGTTCGGGCAGCCGCTGCAGGAAGCTGGCGTAATCTTTTTTCGGGGCCAGCGTCCAGCCTGTCTCCGCCACTGCCGCAAGGCGCGGGAATGTGTTGTGTTCGACACCGGCGAAGCCGCGCGTGTCGCCCGTCCACATGTTCGCCTGCAGGCCCAGGATATGCGTGCGCTCTGCGGCCGTCAGCGCTTCAGGTACCGGCTCGAACGTATAGAAGGACTCCAGTGGAATAAGTTTCGGACGCCCCGCCGGTTCATTGGGTGAAGCAGTCTGCAAGTAATCCAGGTACATCGACGATACCGGCGACATCACCACATCGTGCCCTTGTCGCGCCGCCTCGATACCGCCGTCGATACCACGCCATGACATGACGGTGGCTTCGGGTGGCAATCCACCTTCGAGGATTTCATCCCAGCCGATCAGGCGGCGGCCGTTGTCGGCCAGTATTTTTTCCAGGCGCCTGACAAACCAGCTTTGCAGCGCGGCTTCATCGGCGATGCCCAGCTCGCGCATGCGTGATTGCACACGCGGTGATTTCTGCCACTGGGTCTTGACCGCTTCATCCGCACCGATATGGATGTAGCGGGAAGGAAAAAGCTCGGCGACTTCGGCAAACACATTGGAAAGGAACGCGAAGGTTTCCTCTTCCACGTTGAA
>JBDTZK010000291.1:0-3809 GCA_040005195.1 Pseudoxanthomonas sp. | reverse complement strand
CAGTTCACGGTGGTTGTAGATTTCGCCATTCACGGCCAGTGCCAGTTCGCCATCCGCCGAACGCAGCGGCTGCGAGCCACCCGCGGGATCGACGATGGCCAGGCGCTCGTGTACCAGGATCGCGCCTTCATCGATGTACACACCGCTCCAGTCGGGACCCCGATGGCGCTGGCGCTGGGAAAGCTCCAGTGACTGGCGTCGCAGGCCTTGCAGATCGTCACCGGGTTGCAGGCCGAAAATACCGAAGATGGAACACATGGTGGAACTCCGTGGAAGTGGCATTGGAAGAGATTGAAAACAAAAAACCCGCATCTCGCGATGCGGGTTCCTGATGATTCGGCTTGTTGCTTTTCGCCTAGTCGCAGACCCGCATCGGTCGCGCACGATTATTCGTCCGCGCAATATTGCGGCGGTTCGAATTCAGGCGAATCAGGGCGGAAGCGCAGTTCATGGATTGAAACTAACCGGTACGAGGGGTGGCTGGCAAGCCCGCCATGCGTCACGACGATGGTTACTCCAGCAACAATTTCTCGATAAGCCTGAGATACAACGCGGGCAGCGCTTCAAGATCGGTTACCAGTACATGCTCGTCGACCTTGTGGATGCTGGCATTGACTGGCCCCACCTCGATGCACTGCGCACCCAGCGGCGCGATGAAACGCGCATCGGACGTGCCCCCGGCGGTGCTCTCTTCCGCAGCGGCGCCGGTGTGTTCACCCAGCACCTCACGTGCAACCGAACGCAGCCGGCCTTCCGGCGTGTAGAACGGTTCGCCGCCACGATGCCAACGCAGTTCGTATTCCAGGCCATGCCGGTCAAGTACCGTGCCGATTTCGGTTTCGAGCTGGGCTGCGCACCAGTGCGGGTTGTAGCGCAGGTTGAACAACACCTTCGCGTCCCCGGGGATCACGTTGTTCGCGCCGGTACCGGCGTTGAAGTTGGATATCTGCAGGCTGGTCGGCGGAAACGTCTCGTAACCGTCGTCCCACCGGCGCGCCACGAGCTCGGCCAGTGCGGGCAATGCCTGATGGATGGGATTGCGTGCCTTGTGGGGATAAGCAACATGGCCCTGGATACCCTTCACCGTGAGCGTGGCCGACAGCGTGCCGCGGCGGCCCACGCGCAGCAGATCGCCGAGGCGTTGCGTGGAGGAAGGCTCGCCGGTGATACACCAGTCGATGGCCTGGCCGCGCATGCGAAAGGTATCGGCGACGCGACGCACCCCGTCGATGGCATCGCCTTCCTCATCCGAGGTGACCAGCAATGCGACCGTGCCGGCATGGTCGGGGTGTGCGCCAGCGAACTGCTCCAGCGCGATCACGAACGCGGCGACACTGCCTTTCATGTCGGCGGCACCGCGGCCGTACAGCACGCCATCGCGGATCTGGGGCTCGAACGGATCACTGGCCCAATCCTCGACCGGGCCCGACGGCACTACATCGGTATGCCCCAGCAGCACCAGCACGGGTTGCCCGCTGCCATGCGTGGCCCATAGATTCTCTACTTCGCCGTAACGCAGGCGCTCGCAGGAAAATCCGGCGGCCTGCAGGCGCGTGGCGATCAGGTCCTGGCAACCCTCGTCAGCGGGCGTCACCGAACGACGCCGCATCAAGTCGCAGGCCAGCGTCATCACCTCACTCATTTGCCGACTCCAAAACGTTGTTTGAAGCCATTGTCACTGAAGCCCTGGGTCATCACTCCGTCTTCGGTGATGACCACCGGCCGACGAATCAGCTGCGGATATTCCTTCAACAGCAGCTTCCATTCGGCTTCAGAACCGGGGGTCTTGCGGTTGTCCGGCAACTGCCGCCATGTGGTGGAAGATTTATTGATGAGCGCATCCCAGCCACCCGCCTGCTTCGACCAGTCGATGAGGATTTCCGGCGAACGTTTGTCGTCGCGGTAATCAACGAAGGTGTAAGGCACGCCGAAGCGATCCAGCCATTTGGTCGCTTTCCTGCAGGTATCGCAGTTTTTCAAGCCGTACAAAGTAGCCATGCAACTCCTGTCATTCCAGTTCGAGTCTCGCTCGTGTTCCAGGGAGAGATTGGGGAGCGGTTATGGTGGAGCACGCCATTGGAGCACGCCATTCAAATCACGCTGCAGCTTCATCCGTGGCTGCGAGCACTACTCCCGATGCAGAAGCAGAAAGCTAATCCGCCAAACCGCGCAGCAGTTCATTGATCGACGTCTTCGAGCGCGTCTTCGCGTCCACCTGCTTCACGATCACCGCGCAATACAGCGAGTGCGATCCGTCCGCAGCCGGTAACGAGCCCGATACCACCACACTGCCCGGCGGCACATAGCCATAGGAAATTTCTTTCGTCGCGCGGTTGTAGATGCGTGTGGACTGGCCAAGGAATACGCCCATGCCGATCACGCTGTGATGGCCAACCACCACACCTTCCACTACTTCCGAACGCGCACCGACAAAACAATGGTCTTCAATGATCGTCGGTGACGCCTGCAGGGGTTCCAGCACGCCACCGATGCCGACACCGCCCGACAGATGGCAGTGCTTGCCGATCTGGGCGCAGGACCCCACCGTGGCCCAAGTGTCGACCATGGTGCCTTCGCCCACGTGTGCGCCGATGTTGACGAAGCTCGGCATCAACACGACGTCCCTGCCCAGGAACGTGCCGCGACGCGCCACTGCGCCCGGCACCACGCGCACGCCGGCCTCACGGAAACGTGCCTGGTCGTAGCCTGCGAAACGCGATTCCACCTTGTCCCAGAACGGCGCCGGCAATGCGTCGATCACCGCCATGTCGTTGACCTTGAAGTACAGCAGCACGGCCTTCTTCAACCATTCGTTCACGTTCCACTTGCCTGCATCACCAGGCTCAGCCACGCGGAAGTCACCGGATTCCAGGCCTTCAATGACCTGCGACACCGCAGGGCGGACTGACGACTCGATTTCATCGGCACCCAGGTCGGCTCGTCGATCAAACGCGTCATCGATCACGGTCTTCAGGTTGCTTGCGTTCTGGCTGGTCATGGAGCGGTGGTTTCCCTGGTCAATGAGTTTTTTCGAAACTGACGTGCAACGCGTCACGCAGCGCCTGTTCGGCGGCGTCCGACAACGGCTCGCCGTTGCTGTCGGTGAGCTGGAAAAGATCTTCGGCACGCTCGCCGAAGGTGGCAATGCGGGCGTCATGCACATTGAGCCCCTGCCGGCGCAGGACCTGTGCGACATCGGACAGCAAGCCCGGCCTGTCAGGTGCGACCAGACTCAGGCGTGTGCGCTTGCCATCACTGGTGCGCCCGAATTCCAGCCGTGGCGCAAAACGGAAATACTTCAGCAGTCGCGGCGTGGCACGGCGGCTGGTGCGCACCGCGTCGAGCGAACCGGTCAGCGCCGCGTGGGTGGTGGCTTCGATGGTGGCAGGATCGAAGCTGGCCTGGTTATCGACCGGCAGTACTTCAAAGGTATCGAAAATCGTGCCCGCGGGTCCGTCCAGGACGCGCGCGGTGTGGATGCGCAGCCCCATGCGGTCGAGCGTGGCCAGAATGGCGGCAAACAACCCGCTGCGATCCGGCGCGTGTACGAACACTTCCAACGCGTCGGCATCATCGGCGAAGCGCCGTACCCGTACCCGTGTTTCTCCCGCAACCACACCCACCAGTGCACTGGCCTGCCATGCAATCTGCTCGGGTCGGTAGCGCAGGAACGCTTCTTCGGGCATTGCTGCGAACAAGCGCTCTGCAGTGATGCCATCGAAACCCTGCACCGCCATCAACACACGTGCCGACTCACGCGCTTCAGCCACGCGCTCCCCCACATCGGCGGGCTGCTCCAGGCCCTCTTG
>JBDTZK010000290.1:0-3824 GCA_040005195.1 Pseudoxanthomonas sp. | reverse complement strand
TTGAACAGGTTGGAATGGATGCCGCGCTGGCTGGACACCGGCATCGGCGCGCCTTCAACACCGAGCTCGGGATAGGCGGCGATGGCGGCAGTCGCGTGTCCGGGCACGTCGATTTCCGGAACCACCGTGATATGGCGCTCGGCGGCGTAGGCAACAAGGTCGCGTACCTGCTCCTGCGTGTACCAACCACAGCTTGGCCGTGGTTGCCCAGTCGCCGTGTCGATGCCGGCATCGCCTCCGGGAATGCGGCAGCCGCCGATCCCGGCCAAGCGGGGATACTTGCGAATCTGCAGTCGCCAACCCTGGTCGTCAGTAAGATGCCAATGGAAGACATTGAGCTTGTGCAACGCCATCGCATCGAGCATGCGCTTGATGTCGTCCACCTCGTGGAAATGTCGCGCGGAATCGAGCATGTAGCCACGCCAGCCAAAACGCGGCGCGTCTTCAATCCGCAATTCCGGGATCACATGGTTATCGCCACCCGCCGCGATCAGTTGCCATAACGTCACTGCCCCATAAAACAAGCCCGGGGCTTGAGCCGCAGTGATGGTGACACGTTCGCCGTCGATGGTCAGACGATAGCCTTCTCGCGACGTCTTGCCGCCGCCGGGTTCGATCACAAAGTCGATTCCCGAAGCCGGATTGCCTGGGGCAACCGTCGACACCGACAAGGAAAGACCGGTCGTCCGCTGCAGCAGGGTCGAGAAATAGCGTGCGACGGCTTTGCCCTGCTCGTCGTGATAGTGAAGCGGAGTGGTCGCAGTAACGGACATGCGACCTTTGCCCATGACCACCTTGGCCGGCATCGGAATCAACGGCAAGGGTTCCGGCGCGTCGCTTGTCCCCGCCCTGGCAGGAACAGAGGCCATGGACAGCAGGGCCGACAGCAGCAAAACCGAATGCAGAAGTGACGCGGTGCGCCAGTAGAAAGAGGTCATGCGCATGCTTTTCGTTTGCGGCGGAAGGTCATGGCGGATCAACGAGCCGTGCTATATAACCGGACCACCACCATAGCAAAAGAAGCGACGCGGCCGGCATGTCCTGTTCCTTCAACCTTTCGCGAAAGCAATATCGTCAGGCGGCTCTCTTCGCAAGCATGTGCCTCGGCAAGATGAAACGAATAGGCATGCAACTTCAGCGCTTTGCACGCATGTGGTCACGACCCGCTCTGCGCCGCTCACCGGGTCACATCCTGCTGGCACTGGCCTTCATGCTGCCGATGGCTTCTTCAGTCGCATCGGACTGCCTGTGCGATGAAGTCCCACCGATGCCGACCACCGGCATTGAGGTCCTGCTGGAAAAACCACTCGATCTGCTGCGCGGCAAACGTATTGGCCTGATCACCAACCCCACCGGCGTTGACCGCAATCTACGCAGCGGCATCGACCTGCTTGCGCGACATCCGTCATTGCAACTCGTCGCACTGTTCGGTCCCGAACATGGGGTGCGTGGCAATGCGCAGGCGGGAGAACACGTGACTGCGTCCCGTGACGCAGCTACCGGCCTGCCGGTCTTCAGCCTGTACGGCGAACATCGCGAACCAACGCCTGACATGCTGAAAGATCTCGACGTGCTGGTGTTCGATATCCAGGATGTCGGTGCGCGTTTCTATACCTATCCCTACACGCTGGCCGGGGCCATGCGCGCGGCGCGGCGCGCCAACATTCCGGTGGTGGTGCTGGATCGCCCCAATCCGATCGGGGGCACACAGGTCGAAGGTCCGGTACTGGAACCGGAATACGCTTCGTTCGTGGGTGAGTTTCCCATTCCGGTCCGCCACGGCATGACCATCGGCGAACTCGCGCAATTGTTCAATGAAGAATTCGGCATCGGTGCGCAACTGCACGTTGTACCCATGAAGCGTTGGCGCCGCGACGGCGACGAACCCGGAGGCATGCTGCAATGGGTACCGCCTTCGCCGAACATGCCGACGCCAGACACGGCACGGGTCTATCCGGGCACTGCGTTGTTCGAAGGCACCAATGTCTCCGAGGGGCGTGGTACCGCACGGCCTTTCGAAACCATAGGCGCCCCGTTTATCGATGCGGACGTGCTGGCAGTTCACATGAATGCTCTTGACTTGCCCGGCGTGCGCTTCCGGCCAGTCTGGTTCACGCCGACGTTTTCCAAACAAGCCGGCGTTCTGTGTGGCGGCGTACAGATTCATGTCACTGGCCGCGATGCCTTCCTGCCCTTCCGTACCGGACTGGCGCTGCTCAAGGCCATCCATGACCTGTACCCGCAGGCGTTCCAGTTTGATTCTGCAAACCCGCCGTTCTTCGACAAATTGGCCGGCAACGGATGGATCCGGCAGTCCATCGAGCAGGGCGAATCCGTGGAGGCCATGGAGAAGCGCTGGCAGCCGGCGCTGCAACGGTTTCAAGCCATACGGCAACGCTACCTGATGTATTGAGTCTCGGTAGCCGCGGGCCTATAAAATATTTGCCACGCGCTGCCAGTAAGCCATCGCACGCCCTTGCTTAACCGAGACATGGACGCATTCGCTTGAAAAACCCGGCCAGCAAGCACCATCAGAAATTCTGCTGATGCGATTTCCATCTTTTCTTGGCCTTTAATGACAATAACGCCTTTGGGGGTTTTCACACGGAATAAGCTATCGCGCGTTGAGCCGTGCCGCGAATTGGAGGCAAAGGCGCAGCTAGCTTCTCCTGCTATATTTCAAATGTACCGAAGCGGTCTCGGCTTGAGCGCATTGTTAGACGCTCACTACTCCATTCCTTTTTGCCAAAGTACTCGGCCAGGGCCGTTTGAACCTGGGAACTGCCAGCCCATGCGTGTAACGGTTTCGATAACAGAGCAAGAAAGTTCACTTACAGCAGTTCTGGTTTGCGCCAAAAAAGTAAGGTCTATCGGCGTATCAAAAATATGGCCTTGTCTATTTACATAGAAGGGAACGCTAAACCCTTCAAAATCTGGAGCACGCCACGACCCGTGGCATATGGCATTTCTGATCTTGCAGGCTTTTCGTAGCCGATCCAGAAGGCCTTCAAGATCATCGGTATTTGCGCTGCTGTTATTTCTAACGGCTTTCCCATAGGTATCAATCAGATTTCCTAGCGGATCAGAAAGTGATCGCGTCAGCGTTGGAATCCAAGCCTCATACGCGTCCTCAATTTTTTCTTCGTCGTATTGCGTGGTTGCTGTAATTGCGAAAACCGCTTTTAGCAAGACTTCTTCAAGAAATCCAAAAGTCGCAATTGCGCGCCCGAGCGCCTCCCAGAACGCAGCCACATGAGCATGCGTTGGGTAGTGCACAGGAAGTCCCGCACGATTTATTAAGTAGCCTGCTGTTTTAATTGACTTCAAGAGCGACACCTCTCCATTCAGCGCCTATCACTGCGCTAACCACGTCAGCAACCAGGCCCAAGCGGGCAACGTCACCAGCGACAGCAATATCCCATAACCCACCAAGGCCGCCGCCAGTCGCGGGGCCAGGTTATGGGAAATGGCCAGCGCAGCGGCGGTGATCATCGTCGGCATGGCCGATTCCAGCACGTTGGCTTGAAGCATCGCGCCCTGCATACCCGTCAGCAGTGACAGCGGCAGTGCGATCAATGGCAGGACCAGCAACTTGAGCAGAAGACCGGTTGCCAACGGCTTGATCTCGTCGCGTGGCAGCTTCAACTGGATCGTCAGCCCCACCGCCAGCATGACCAGCGGCAACAACGCATCGGCAAGCTTCTGCAGCGCAGCGGCAATCCAGGCAGGTGGCTGTTCCGGCATCACGGTCAGCCCTGCCAGCAAGGCCCATACCGGGGGAAACTTCACGATCCGCAGCAGGATCTGTTTTGCGGTGGGTGGCG
>JBDTZK010000289.1:0-3829 GCA_040005195.1 Pseudoxanthomonas sp. | reverse complement strand
GGTCGTACATCACCGCATAAGGCAACGCGTGCTCACCCAGCAGCGCCTGCACCATCGGGTAGCCGATGAAACTGGTATTGCCCAATGCCACACACAGCAGCAGCACCGCATATTCGTCACGGCGGAAATTGAAAACGCGCGCGGCCAGAGTCACCAGCACGACGGTCGCAAGGGCGAGCAGCCAGGGTGTCACCATCACCCCGATCAGCGAGCTGTCCAGGTGCAACCTGGGCACATAGATCAGCATCGCCGCGGGCAGGCACACGTAGAGCAGGACCAGATTAAGCGTTTCGGCTGCGTTGCCAGGCAAAATCCTGAGGCGTGCAAACAACATGCCCAGTGCGAGCATGGTCAGGATCAGTGCGAAAGCGTCAAAGGCCATGGTCAGGATTCAGGTGCAGGAGTGGGTCTTGCTGGCGATGCATTGCATCCGGCAAGGGGAAAACATTGCGGGCAAAGGCCTGCTGCTACGGGCTCAATAACCAGCCGCTTGTCCGTCTTTACGGCTTTCGGAGGCGCCGAAGTAGACGCCCGTCTGCGGATCACGCCGGATGGCCTGGTAACCACCGTACGGCCCCAGCGCCCATTCCACATGATGACCCTTGTCCATCAGCGCACGGATGGTCTGGTACGGAAATCCGTTCTCCAGTTGCACCACGCCACCATCGCGCATTGCGATGTTCTGGCCGGTCGGCTCGGTGTCGTTTTCATGCTGGATACGCGGCGCGTCACCGGCTTCCTGCAGGTTCATGCCGAAATCCACCAGGTTCATGACGATCTGCACATGGCCTTGCGGCTGCATCGCGCCGCCCATCAATCCGAAAGAGGCGTACGCCTGACCTTCCTTGGTGATGAAGGCGGGAATGATGGTCTGGAACGGGCGCTTGCCCGGTGCGTAGGTGTTGGGATGGCCTGGCTTGAGCACGAACATTTCGCCACGGTCCTGCAGGATGAAGCCCAATCCCGGCGGTGCCATGCCGCTGCCCATGCCGCGATAGTTGGACTGGATCAGCGAGACCATCATGCCGTCGGCATCGGCGGTGGTCAGGTAGATGGTGTCGCCTTCGTCCAGCTCGGCCGGCGTACCCGGCTGCACTTCCTTCAGCACCTTGTCGGGCGAGATCAACTTGCGACGTTCGTTGGCATAGGGCTTGGAAATGAGTTTCGCAACCGGCGCCGGCTGGAACGCGGGATCGGCATACCAGCGCGCGCGGTCGGCGAAGGCCAGCTTCTTCGCTTCCACGAACAAGTGCACGTGCTCGGGGCTGCCGTAGGCAATTTTCGAGAAATCGTAGGCTTCCAGCACGTTGAGCATCTGCAGCGCAGCGATGCCTTGCCCATTGGGCGGCAGCTCCCAGACGTCGAAGCCACGGTAATTGGTGCTGACCGGTTCCACCCATTCACCCTGATGTGCGGCCAGGTCTTCGTAGCTCAGGAAACCACCGTTGGCCTTGAAATACGCGCCGATGGTGCGGGCAATATCACCCTTGTAGAACGCATCGCGGCCGCCATCGGAAATCTTCTGCAGCGTGTCGGCCAGGTTCGGGTTTTTCCAGGGCTCACCGGTGCGCGGCGCGCGCCCGTTGAGCGTGAACTGTTCCTTGAATCCGGGATACGGTGACAGACGCGGCACCGAACGTGCCCAGTAATAGGCGATGGTTTCGGCTACCGGATGACCTTCACGCGCATAGCGGATCGTCGGCGCCAACACGTCCTTCATCGGCACCTTGCCGAAACGGTCGTGCAGCGCGAACCAGCCGTCGACCGCACCCGGCACGCTGACCGGCAGTGGTCCCAGCGGCGGGATGTCCGTCAGTCCCTGTTTCTGGAAGTAATCGAGGGTGAGCGATTTCGGGGAACGTCCAGAACCGTTGTAGCCGTACAACTTTTTCGTTTTCGGATCCCAGACGATGGCGAACAGGTCGCCGCCCATGCCGTTGCCGGTTGGCTCCATCAAGCCCAGCGCAGCATTGGCGGCAATCGCCGCGTCGACCGCGCTGCCGCCGCGCTTCATCACGTCCAGCGCGATCTGCGTGGCCAGCGGGTGCGAGGTAGCCGCCATGGCATGCGGCGCGATCACTTCCGAACGGGTGGCGAAATCGCGCCCGGTGATACGGTCGGCCGCCGACACCAGCGGCACGCACGCAAACAGGAACAGCATCAATGAGCAACGCATGGTCAAACCCGTGCGACGGGTCGAAGGCCCGCCTGTCATGCGATCTTACGGCCAGGCGGGTGGCTTGGCTGCCCACGCGTTGTACACCTCGACCAGACGCTGCCGATCCTGCTCGCGCCAGTCAGGCAAAAGCGTTGCGTAGTTCGCCGGATTGCTCCACAGACCGGGCTCGGTCCGTACCGCCGCGGCATACCACTCCACGGCTTCGGTCTTGCGATCCAGACTCCACAACGAAAGCGCCAGCGTCGGCGGCACCCAGGCAGGACTGCCAAACCCGGTGACCAGTTCGCTCCAGAGCCCGAATGCCTGTGCGAAATCGTCATTGGAATAGAGATCCCATGCATAGTTCCAGCGCACGGCGCGGCCAATGCTTCTGTTCTCCACAGTCGCTGAAAGGGCCTGCTCGTACAACGATTTGCCCAGCGCCGCCCGTTTGTCCAGCATCGCCACATGCGCCAATTGCGCCGTTGCTTCGATGGACTTGCGACCGCGCTCGCGCATCTTCACCAGTTCTGCCGCCAGTGCGTCGCCTTCGCCCTCGGCGACAACAATCCTGCGCGCAGTGGTTGCGTCCGGATCGAAATAGAACTCCTTGGGCTTGATCAGCGTCTGCGCCTGTGCGGCCAGCGCCAGCATGGCCAACAGGGTGGCCAAAACAATCCGAAATAGAGTCATGCAGTCTTCCCCGACACCAGCAACCTCCCCAAACCCATCCTAACCGCTGTAGCGCACAAACAGCGAGTGAAGATCGTCACAGAATAACGCGCTGATACAATTCGTCCCTATGCGCCGGAGTTCTTCGGCGTCGCCAGCCGCCTTCAATGCCTCAAGGCCAGCCATGACCAGCACCGCCGAACTCACCTCGCCGTCCTCTGCCAATACACCGGCCATCGACGTGCTGGACAACGACTACACCCTGGAACACAAGTACACGCGCACGGATGGCCGCATCTACCTGAGCGGCGTGCAGGCACTGGTGCGCTTGCCGCTGATGCAACGCCTGCGCGACCAGGCCGCAGGGCTGAACACGGCTGGCTTCATCAGTGGCTATCGTGGTTCGCCGCTGGGTGGTTTCGACCTGGAACTCTGGCGCGCGAAAAAGCATTTGGCCGATGCGCAGGTGAAATTCATTCCAGGCCTCAACGAGGACCTGGGCGCCACGATGGTCTGGGGCACGCAGCAGACCAATCTGTTTCCCGGCGCCAAGGTCGAAGGCGTGTATTCCATGTGGTACGGCAAGGGCCCGGGCGTGGACCGCTGTGGCGACGTGTTCAAGCACGGCAACGCCGCGGGTACTTCGAAGCACGGTGGCGTGCTGGCGATGGCTGCCGACGATCACAACTGCCGCAGCTCCACGCTGCCGCATGGTTCGGAAGACGAATTCGTCAGCGCGATGATGCCGGTGCTGAACCCGGCCGGCGTGCAGGACATCCTGGACCTGGGCCTGGTGGGCTGGGCAATGAGCCGCTACACCGGGCGCTGGGTCGGCTTCAAGACGATCGCCGAGACGGTGGAATCATCCGCATCGGTGGAAGTGGATCCCTTCGCGCGCCGCATCGTGCTGCCGGAAGATTTCGACATGCCCACCGGCGGTTTGAACATCCGCTGGCCCGATCCGCCGCTCGACCAGGAAATGCGCCTGCACCGCTATGC